>CAYXMO010000398.1:0-3304 GCA_964465935.1 uncultured Rhizobium sp. | reverse complement strand
GATATTGTACGTGCCATCGACGGACATGCGTCGGTCCTCCCTTGATGAAGGCGGCATCTAAGAGAGGGAAAGGTTAAAGCGCAAGGCTTAGATGACGATAACGTCACGTAAAGCGGGGGGCCGCGTGAAATCCCGTTTGGGATCAACTCCCTACCCGTGCGCCTCAGAGCAAAATCGCGCTGCGTCCGATGGTCGAGCGCGTCAGGGCATGGCGCTTGACGAACAACCCTTGCGGATCGCGGGTCTGGTCGCGCGAGGTCTCCCACACGCCATGGCTGGCGTAATAGGTCAGCAGCAACAGCCGCCCGGCGCCTTGGCGCACGTCCTCGGCGGTGCGCTCCGCCGTGAACAGGCCGAAAATCTCGGTCTCGTAGCTGCCTTCGAAGTTCACCCACGCCCGGTTCGAGAGCTCGACGAAATCGGCGACGTTGTCGGCGTCAACGGTGAACCAGCGGTGCACGACGATGCCGCCGCGCTTGGGCAGCGCGGTATCCGCCGGCCGCACCGTCGGCGTCAGCATCTCGGGATGCATGGTAACGACGCCGGGTGCCTGGTCCAGCTCGCGCAAGCGGTCGCGCGCCGCGCTCGGCCAGCGCAGCAGCACCACCGCCTCGTTGGAGGCAAAGCCGAGCTGGCCCTGGAACAGCCCCAGCATCTCGCCGCCGGCACTGGCGATGGCCGGCGCCGCGACGGTCTGGATATGCGCCGCGAACGCCGCCCAGGCAGGCCGCCCGCGCTCCAGCGTGAAGCTGAGATAGTCGTAATGCGCCGGCATGTCGGCCTCCTTCAGCGCTTGTCCGTCAAAAGGCCGGCGCGCTGGCGCCGGACGCTGCGCCCTTCTAGGCTCGACGCCAGCGATACAGGGAGAAGACGATCGTGAAAAGCCGCCAGATCCATCTGATGAAGCGCCCCGACGGCATGCCCAAGGTCAGCGATTTCTCGCTGGTCGAGGCCGATCTGCCCGATCCCGCCGACGGCCAGGCGCTGGTCGAGAACCTCTATCTCAGCATCGATCCCGCCACCCGGCCGCGCCTGACCCGCGGCCAGGAACTCGGCAGCGCGGTCGGCGGCTTCGCGCTCGGCCGCGTCGTGCAGTCCAAGGCTGCGAACCTCAAGGACGGCGACATCGTCCGCGCCGCCTATGGCTATCGCGACCGCTATGTCGCCGACGCCAAACACCTGACCAAGGTCGATGCCGATCCCAAGCTGCCGCTCACCGTCTACATGCATGTGCTGGGCGGCGCCGGCTTCGTCGCCTATGGCGGCCTGATCGAGATCGGCAAGATGAAGGCGGGCGAGCAGGTCTTCGTTTCCACCGCCGCCGGCTCGGTCGGCTCGCTCGCGGTGCAGATCGCCAAGCTCAAGGGCTGCTCCGTGGTCGGCAGCACCGGTTCGGACGACAAGGTGGAATGGCTCAGGAGTCTCGGACTCGACGCCGTCATCAACTACAAGAAGGAACCGATCCGCGACGCGCTGGAGAAGGCGACGCCCAAGGGCATCGACGTCTATTTCGACAATGTCGGCGGCGATCATCTCGAAGCGGCGCTGCGCCGCATGAACAGCCTCGGCCGCGTCGCGGTCTGCGGCATGATCTCGACCTACAACGACCAGCAGATCGGCGTGCGCAATCTGTCGTCGATCATCTATGGCCGCGTCAACATCCGCGGCTTCGTCGGTGCCGACTTCCTGCACCTCTATCCGGTCTTCACCGAAGAGATGACGGCGTGGCTCAAGGACGGCCAGGTCAAATACGAGGAGACGCTGTTCGACGGCATCGAGAACGCGCCCAAGGCGCTGATCGCGCTCTTGAACGGCGCCAACACCGGCAAGATGCTGGTCAAGCTATGAGCTGTGGGTGCCCAGCCGCCAGGTGTCGAAAGCGCCGAGCAGGCCGCTGACCGCCTTGCCGTCGTCCGACAGCGGCAGCACCATCACTTCCATCTCCAGGTGCTCCTTGCCCGGATAGGTCGCCTTCGCCGGCCCGTGGACCAGCGGCGTGGCCGTGGCGGCGCAGCGGCTGAAGAAGCCGTGCATGCCGTCGAAGAACGGTGTGCCGCGATGCTGCGACAGCAGCGAGCCCTGCAGCCGCATGCCCATGAATTGGATGATGCGGTCGCCGGCGAAGCGGAACTTGAAATCGTCCGCCCCGGCGTCGACCAGGAAGGTCCAGGCGATGGCGCTGCGCAGCCGCGCCGGCGTGATGTCCTCGCGCTTGGGGCCCAGGCCCGTGCCCGCCAGCTCGCGCCAGATCTTGTGCACGCCGATCAGCTTGTCGCTGGTCAATCTCAACTCGGACATTACGCAACGATCCGTCATCAGCCTGCACTGCGCGCGCGATCATACGCGGCATTCAAAGAGTTTCGTCGATGGAGGCGGCGATTCCCTTTGAGCGGCAAATCGCGAGGCGCGCTTGTAACAGGTTGGCGTCCGCCCAAGCTGCGACCGAACGTCCCGCGTTATCGCGGTCCGATATAGGTAGAAACACGCAACCGCCGGTTCAGTTCTCCAGCATCACCTTGCACTGATGCGCCGGCTTGCGCAGCGCCTCGAACGCCGCCGGCAAGCCGTCGAGGTCGACGATGTCCGTCACCATGTGGCCGACGTCGATGCGGTCCGACGCGATCATCGCGATCACATAGTCGAAATCGGCGGGGCGGTAGCCGAGCACGAACTGGATCTCCAGCTCCTTCATGATCCCCATCAGCGGCATGATGGTGTCGGGCTGCTGGCACACGCCGGCGACCACGATGCGGCCGCCGCGCGGCGCTTCCGCCATCACGTTCATCAAGAGGCCGGGCACGCCGACGCATTCGAAGATCACGTCGGCGTCCTTGCCGGCAATCTTGTGCACCTGCGGCATCAGCGGCTGACTGGGATCTATGCAGTCGGTGGCGCCGAACTTCGCCGCCATCTGGCGCCGCAGCTCAGCCTTCTCGCTGACGATGACATGCCGGGCGCCCAGGAACTTGGCCCACAGCAGGGTGGCGAGCCCGACCGGCCCCGCCCCGATCACCAGCACGGTGGCGCCGCGCGCCATCTTCGCCATGTCGACGGCATGGAGGCCGACCGCCAAGGGCTCGACCATCGCGCCTTCCCGGAAGCTGACGCTGTCGGGCAGGCGGTAGCCGCTGCCCGAGCCGATGCGGACATATTCGGCATAGCCGCCGGGGCTCTGGCCCAGGCCGATCGACACCATCTTGGCGCAGGTGCCGCGCTGGGTGAAATTGATGCACGGCGTGTGCTCGCCGCAGCAGATCACCGGAAAGCCGGCGACGCGGTCGCCCGGCTTCCACAGATGCGTCAC
>CAYXMO010000397.1:0-3315 GCA_964465935.1 uncultured Rhizobium sp. | reverse complement strand
GATCTTGATCTTCCAGTCGCGGATGCGCGAATCGACGATCTCGAAGCAGGGCATCACACACTCGGTGGCGGCCAGCACGTCGGCGTTGCCTATGCCCGGGCCCATCAGGTCGCGCTTGAGGATGAAGGCGATCTCGCCCTCCGCCTTGGGCTGGATCAGCGTCTTGCTGTCGATGGATTCGCCCTCACCCACGATCATGCCGTCGAGCAGGTAGCCGAAGTCGGGCTGGTACACGCCCAGCATGTTCATGACCGCGCGCGAGGTCACGCCGATCTTCTTGCCGACGATGCGCTCGCCGGCGTCCAGCCGCCGCGCGATCATGCGCTGCTGGATGCCGTAGGCGTCGGCAATGGTGATGCCGTCGTGGCGGCTGGTGAGCGGCTCGACGACCGTGCGGTCGGTAAGCGCCTGGTAGAGCTCGTCGCCGAGCCGGTGAATCAATGTTGGTTCCATGTCGGTCCTTCAAGAAATGCGGTCCGCCTCGGCGAGGAAATCCCCGACCAGGCGGTTGAAGCGCGCGCTGTGCTCGATCTGCGTCCAATGGCCACAATGGCCGAACACATGCAGCTGGCTGTTGGGGATCCACTGCGCGAGCGTCAGGGAGGTGGCGAGCGGGATCACCTGGTCTTCGCGGCCATGGATCAGCAGCGTCTCGTGCGGCAACGCGCGGATCGCTGCTTCGGGGCTGGCCATCGCGTCGACCCAGCGCTGGCGCGGCGCCGGGAACATCGCGGCGAACGACTCCTGGAAGCCCGGCCGCACGCTTGCCTCGTAGCGCAGCTGCGCCAGCTCGTCGGTGACCAGGCCGCGGTCGTGCGCGAACACGTCCATGATGCGGCGCATGTTCGGCAGCGACGGCGTGTAGCCCCACACCGCGTCCAGCCCTTCGGTGATGGGAAACGGCACCCCCACGCTGCCCATCAGCACCAGGCGGCGCGCACGCTGCGGTGCGCGGACGGCCAGCGCTAACGCCAGCGCGCCGCCGAAGGAGTTGCCGACGACATCGGCGCGCTCCACATCCAGCGCGTCGAGCAGGTCGAGCGCCTGCTGCACCCAGCCGTCCATCGTGTAGCGCATGCCGGCGGGGCGCTCGGTGTAGCCAAAGCCTGCCATGTCGGGCGCGATGACGCGGCGCGACTTGGCCAGCTCGGGCATCACCAGGCGCCAGTTGGCCCAGGCGCTGACGCCCGGGCCGGAGCCGTGGATCAGCAACACCGGCGCGCCCTGGCCCTGGTCGTGCACATTGGTCTCGAAGGCACCGGTGCGCACGCGGCGCGCGCGCTCGGGGTCGGGTCGATTCACGTCAGTCTCCTCGGATCGGTTACTCGTCGCTGCCCCGCCTAGAACGGCAGCAGCACCTTCAGCCACACGGCGTCGCCACTGGCGCGGTTGCGCACGCCGAACTCGCGTTGCCACTTCAGCGTGAACAGCCTGCCCTTGCCGTCGTTGAAGCCCAGGTTAGGGCCAATGGCCACGGCGCGCCCCTTGTTGCCGACGTCGGCGCCGTTGACGTGATCGCCAGTCGTCTGCCGGTACAGGTAGCCGCCGACACCGAAGATCCAGCCGTTGCCGAAGCCCTTGCCGACCGCGTAGTCGACGATCAGCTCCTGGCCGGAGCGGTAGTGCGTGTCGGGGTTGCGCCGGTTGACCGTGTACATCGCCTTGATGTCCGCGTTCAGGCCGCCAGCGTCCGCATAGGTCAGCGCATACACCGGCTGCACCGCCCAGTAATTGCGACCGGTGCTGGCAAGGTTGGCCTGGTTGTACGCGCCGGTAGGCGCGTAGATGTCCAGCGCGACGATGCTGTGCAGCTTGTCGCTGTGGTGGTAGCCGAGCGCCGGACCGAAGGCGATGTCACCGAGCCCCGTCTTGTGCTGCGAGTTACCGGCCACGCGCACATCGAGGTCGACCAGCGGCACCACGGCATGGGCGGCGAGCTGGCCGCCGAGCAGCTGCTGGTCGGTCACCCAGATGAAGCGCCCGGTGGCCGCGGCCGCCTTCACGCGGAAGTCCAGCGGCACGCGGTCGCCGTGGTCGTCGCGCAGTTCATTGGCCGAGTACAGCGTCGAGTAGAACAGCGTGTAGCGCCCCGGCGGGGGCATCGCGCCCACCGCGAAGTTCTCCACCCCCATGGGGTAGATCGAACCACCGCGTTCGGTCGCCTGGGCCAGCTGGCTGGCCGACGCGGCCATGCAAAGAAATGCGCAGCAGACGGCGCTTCGAATATTCATCTTGTCTCCTCGTTGAAAATTGTCAGAGCCTCACGCAGACATTGCGCAGCTCGGTGTAAAACTCCAGCGAATGCACGCCGCCCTCGCGGCCGATGCCCGAGGCCTTGGCGCCGCCGAAGGCGGTGCGCAGGTCGCGCAGGAACCAGCTGTTGATCCAGCAGATGCCCACCTCGACCTGCTTCGCGACGCGATGGGCGCGGCCCAGGTTCTGCGTCCACACCGTGGTGGCCAAGCCGTAGTCGTTCGCATTGGCCAGGGCCACGGCTTCTTCCTCGGTATCGAAGGGCGCGATGTGGCAGCAGGGACCGAAGATCTCTTCGCGGATCACGGAGGCCGTCTCGGGCAGGCCGGTCCAGATCGTGGGCTGCACCCAGTGGCCCTCGGCCAGCGCGCCCTGCATCGGCGGCACGCCGCCGCCGGTGACGAGCGTCGCGCCTTCGTCCACCGCCTTCTTGTAGTACGACAGCACCTTTTGCTGGTGCTCCTGCGAGATCAGCGGGCCGATGCCGACGCCGGGCGCTTCCGACGGGCCGGGCTGCAGCGCCTCGGCCTTGGACTTCAGCGCCGCGACAAACTTCTCGAAGATCGGCCGCTGCACATAGACGCGCTCGGTACCCAGGCAGACCTGCCCGCAGTTCTCGAAAGCCGAGCGCGTGATACCGGCCACGGCCTGGTCGAAGTCCGCGTCGGCGAACACGATGCCGGCGTTCTTGCCGCCCAGTTCGAAGGACACCGGCCGTACGCCCTTGGCGGCCGCGGCCATGATGGCCTCGCCGGTGCGCGTCTCGCCGGTGAAGGTGATGCCGTTGACACCGGGGTGCTTCGTGAGGAATTCACCCGCAGAGTCGGGACCGAAGCCGTGCACCACGTTATAGACACCCGGTGGAATGCCCACCGCATTCATCACCTCGCCGAGCAGCGTGGCGGTGGCGGGCGTTTCCTCCGAGGGCTTGACCACCACCGTGTTGCCGCAGGCCAGAGCCGGACCGACCTTCCAGGTCATCAACAGCAGCGGCAGGTTCCACGGGCAGACCACGCCGATCACGCCCAGCGGCGAGCGGATGGCGTAGTTGAGCGCCTGGCC
>CAYXMO010000396.1:0-3326 GCA_964465935.1 uncultured Rhizobium sp. | reverse complement strand
TCAAGCTCTTCTTGAAGGCATACCTGGGTTACGTTTCGCCCTAATCACCAAATTTAATTGCGCTGAAACAAAATATCGTCGCCGCGGCGCACATGCACGGTGATCCACGCGTCACTTTGAATTTCTCCGCGTCCGCCGCGGCTCCGCGCGACGATTTCCGTGGATACAGGTGCGATGAAAAATTTTCCAACGTCCCCTTGAACCGAGTCGGTCCAAACGCCATTTCGTCCATATCCCCACAATTGCAAGCGAACCGGAGCGGCGTCTCGCCAGAGCGCGCGGCCTCGCCTAAGTTCGCATCCGAAAGGTCCCATCATGTCCTTCGAACACGATCCCTGGCTCCCTGACGACGCCTCGCCGCCGCCGCATCCGGCGCGGGTCTATGTCTGGTTCGGCCTCCTGATCGCCATCGCCGTCGGCGTCTGGGCGCTGTTCAAGCTCTTCCCCGAGGTGAATCTCTCGGAGATGGACACCGCCTGGATGCTGCGTCTCACCGCGATCCTGGCGCTGGCGATGAGCAGCCTCGTCTTCGCGCGGCAGTTCAAGCTGCGCGAGTCGCTGCGCCACATCGCGATCTGGATCGCCATCGGCGGCGTGCTCTTGCTCGGCTACAGCTTCCGCGACGCGTTCGACGGCGTCGGCGCGCGCCTGCGCGGCGAGCTCCTGCCCGCCGAGCCGCTCGCCGCCGGCGCCGGCACCGTGGTGCTGACCGAGACCGAGAACGGCGACTATCAGGGAACCGGCGCGGTCAACGGCGTGCGCGTGCGCTTCGCGGTCGACACCGGCGCCAGCGACATCGTGCTCAGCCGCGAGGACGCGCAGCGCGCCGGCATCGACACCGCGGCGCTCCGCTACACCCGCGAAGTCGGCACCGCCAACGGCATCGGCCATGGCGCCGAGACGACGGTCGCCAGCCTGACGCTCGGCTCCATCGCCTTCGCCGACGTGGCCGTGACGGTGAACGACGCGCCGCTCGGCACCTCGCTGCTCGGCATGGCGTTCCTGCGCCGCCTCAAATCGTTCGAATTCAAGGGTCACAAGCTCTACTTGCATAGCGGCTAGGGATCACAGCGCGAAGAACGCCTTGCGGCCGTTCGCCAAGGGCAACCAGGCGGGAAAGCCCTGCTTGGCCAGCCAATAGGGTTTCCACATGGCCTGCCAAGCGGCGCGGTCGAAGGCGACGCAGTCCCACTTCTGATCGGTCTTGGCCAGCGCGACGAGATCGTGGCCGTTCAGCCATTTGCGCGCCGTCCACCACAGTTCGGCCGGCGCGTCGCGGTTGCCCTTCAACTTCAGCTCTTCGATGTCGGGCAATGGACCATAGCCGAGCCAGGAAACGCACAATGTCGCGACGCGGCCGCCGTCCCGGCGCACGCTCCACAGCCGCAGCCGGTCGTGGACGAGCCCGTCGCCATAGGTCCGCAGGCAATTCTGCATCGCCACCGCTTCCGCCGCGATTTCGGCGGCGCCGGTCAGCGGCACGAAGTCATAACCGTCCATTTCGCGGCAGTTCAGCCAAACCTCGCCGATGGCGCGGCTGCCGAGCGTCAGATCGAGTTCGACCGCCGCCCGCCAATCGTCGGCATGCTTCCACGCCGCCTTGAGCGTCATCTCGGGCTGCCAGCGGACCGCGATCAGGGCCGAAGCGCGCCCGCCGTCATGGCTGGAATGCCACGCCCACAGGCACAGCAAGCGGTGCCGATACAACGCCGCCGGGCGCGAGCCGCGCCGCCGTCCCGGCCGCCGCCGCCGCGTTCCGCCGGCCATGGCCTTGGCGCACCACAGCGCGAAGCCGTCATGCGCCCAGACATGGGCCTCGGACACCGCTTCGAACCACCAGGCGGCGTGTTTGGCGTGTTTGGGAAAATGATTGACGATGCGGTGGCGAATGAACGGGCTGTCCGGCAGCCTGGGCAGCGGCGCGATCAGCATTTGCGGCTTCATCCGGCGCAGCCAGAGCGGCACGCCGGCCGCGGCGGCGAGTTCGTCCAGCGGCGCGCCGACGATGACGCCGGCGATGACCGGGCGCGGATCGAACCGGGCGCGCGGCCGCGCCAGCGCCAGGAACAGCGCCGGGAAGCTCGAGGCGAGCTCGGCCAGCCGCGCATGCCGCGCCGCGAGGGCCGCGGCGGCATTGCGAAGCTCGGGGCGGAAGCGGGAGAGCTGCCGCTCAAGGGTTTGCGCGCGCACGGAGTCGGGCGCGCCCGCGCGCCGCGAAGCGCGCATCGCTTGCGAAGACATGAATCGTTTCTAAGCCGGACGCGAGCCCGGCAAGGAGCGTTGAACCTGAAGTCGATCCGGGTGAGCCCCGGGACCTTAGATGTCGCGGAGCGGACCCGGGATGAAACACGATCGCAGCATGGCGACCTCCCGGTGCAGGGTTGAGGGCGCGCTGATAGACGAAGACCAAGGAGAATTCAAGCCGGCGGCGCTCATTCCGCGCCGAAGCCGCCATTGCAGACCTGGCGGCCCTGATCGTCGTAAGCGACGCAGAAATCGACATTGTACTCGCCGCGCGCGATCTCGAAATGGCCGCAGACATGCTCGGCCTCGGCTTGGCTGTCGAGCTCCAGCCACAGGCTCGGCCGCTCGTCGAAGTCGATATGATAGGCGCAGATCAGGAAACGTCCGGGCTCGGCGCAGGTGTCGGCGCCGCGCCAGCGCTGCCAGCGCAGGCTGTAGAAGGCGGGAGAGGCAAAGTCGGCCATGCGCGAATCTTACGCGGCGGCCGCTAGCTTGGCGAGTTGGCCCATCAGGTTCTTGACGCCGTTCAGCCGGCTCTCCGGCGACGGCCAGTCGCGGGTGATGACGACCTTCTGGTCGGGCCGCACCTTCATCGTGCCGGAATGCGCGGCGATCAGCTTGACCAGCGCCAGCGGATTGGGGAATTGGTTGCCGCGGAAGCTCACCGTGCCGCCCTTGGGGCCGGCGTCGATCTTCTCGACCAGCGCGATGCGGCACAGCTGCTTGATCGCAACGATCTCGAGCAGGTGCCTGACCTCGTCGGGCAGCGCCCCGAAGCGGTCGATCAGCTCGGCGGCGAAGCGGTCGATGTCCTCGCGGCTGTCGATCGTCGCCAGGCGCCGGTAAAGCGACATGCGCACGTTGAGATCGGCGACATAGGTTTCGGGAATGAGCACGGCGGCGCCGATATTGATCGTCGGCGACCACTGGTCGGCGATCTCGGCGGCGCCTTCGCCCAGCCGCAGCTGCGCCACCGCGTCTTCGAGCATCTCCTGGTAGAGCTCGATGCCGACCTCGCGGACGTGACCGGACTGCTCCTCGCCGAGCAGATTGCCGGCGCCGCGGATGTCCATGTCGTGGCT
>CAYXMO010000395.1:0-3360 GCA_964465935.1 uncultured Rhizobium sp. | reverse complement strand
CCGCCGATCCGCACAACCCTTACGCCGATTACGGCCTGGGCCGCATGAAGGCGTTTCTCGCCGGTTACGCCCTGCCGCGCGATCCCGGCGCGTCCTATGAGTATTCCAATCTCGGCTTCGGCCTGCTCGGCGAAGCGCTCGCGAACGGCGCGCATGCCGATTACCGCGCGCTGCTGAGTGCGAAGATCCTCAAACCTCTGGGCATGACCGCCACCGACACGGTGACGACCGACGCCATGCGCCCGCATCTGGCGCCCGGCCATGACGACATCGGCGCGCCCGTCGCCAGCTGGGACTTCCAGGCCTTCGCCGGCGCCGGCGCGATCCGCAGCAGCGTCAACGACATGCTGCGCTATCTGCGCGCCAATATGGCCGCCGACCGCACCCCGCTCGCCGACGTCATGACGCTCGCCCATGCCCCGCGCGAGTCGATGGACCCCGACAAGGCTAACCGCATCGGCCTCGCCTGGATGACCCGCACGCCGCGCAAGGGCCAGCCCATCGTCTGGCACAATGGCGAGACCGGCGGCTACGCCAGCGCGATCGCCTGGACGGCGGATGGCCGGCGCGGTGTCGTCATCTTGTCCAACGCCGCGGTCGAAATCTCCGATCTCGCCTTCGCCGCGCTCGATGACGATGCGCCGCTGGCGCCGGCCCAGGCCGCCATCGCGCTGCTGCCCGACGCGCTCGCCGCTTATGCCGGCCGCTACAAGATCACCGACATCGGCCTGGAGGTGAACCTCTTCATGCTCGGCGGCCGCCTCTACGCCCAGGCGACGGGGCAGCAGGCGATCCCGCTCTTCCCGTCGGCCAAGGACGAATTCTTCGCCCGCGTCGCCGGCATCTCGATGAGCTTCACCCGCGACGCCAAGGGCGCCATCGCCGGTTATACGCTGCACCAGGGCGCCGATCATCCGGCGGTGCGCCTCGCCGAGGAACCCACCGTCACGTTCGATGCCGCGACGCTCGCCGGTTATGCCGGCCGCTACGAACTCGCGCCGGGCGCGGTCTTCACGCTGGCGGTCGAGAACGGCCAGCTGTTCGCCCAGCTTGCCGGCCAGCCCGCCTTGCCGATCTTCGCCAGCGCCAAGGACAAGTTCTTCTACAAGGCCGTCGATGCCCAGATCGATTTCGAGCGCGACGCGGCCGGCGCCATCGTCGCGTTGACCCTGCACCAGAACGGCCGCGATTTGCGCGCGCCGCGCCTCAAGGAGTGAGAAGCATGCAAGGCAAGACCGTCGTCGTCACGGGCGGCACTTCGGGCATCGGCGAAGTCGCGGCGCTGAATCTGGCGGGGCAGGGCGCCCGCATCGTGCTGATCGCGCGCGACCCTGCCCGCAGCGACGCGACGCTGGCCAAGCTGCGCGCCGCCAACCCATCGGCGATCCACACCAGCCATCTCGCCGATCTTTCCGTCATCGCCGACATGAAGCGCGTCGCCGCCGAGGTCGCCGCCGCCGAGGCCAAGATCGACGTCCTCGTCAACAATGCCGGCGCCGTGTTCCTGTCGCGCCGGCTCAGCGCCGACGGGCTGGAGATGACCTTCGCCACCAACCACATGGCCTATTTCGTCGTCACCAACATCCTGCTGCCCAACCTCAAGGCGACGCTGGGCGCGCGCATCGTCTCGACCGCCTCGGACGCGCACAAATCCGGCAAGCTCGATTTCGACGATCTGCAGCTCGCCAAGGGCTTCAGCGTCGCGCGCGCCTACGGCACCTCCAAGCTGTGCAACATCCTGTTCACCCGCGAGCTTGCGCGCCGTCTCGGCGGCGCCGGCGTCACCGCCAATTGCCTGCATCCCGGCTTCGTCGGCACCCGTTTCGGCCTCAACAACGCCAACAATATTTTCATGAAGGGGCTGCAGCGCGCCATCATGACGTTCGGCCTGACGCCGGAGCAGGGCGCCAAGACCATCATCCATCTCGCCTCGTCACCGGACGTCGCGACGATCAGCGGCGAGTATTTCTACAAGTGCAAGGTCGACGAGCCGAGCCTGGCGGCCCAGGACGACGCCACGGCGAAGAAGCTGTGGGAAGCGTCGC
The DNA here is from genome assembly GCA_964465935.1 of uncultured Rhizobium sp. Taxonomy (GTDB): domain Bacteria; phylum Pseudomonadota; class Alphaproteobacteria; order Micropepsales; family Micropepsaceae; genus Rhizomicrobium. Next base: position 1,315 of record CAYXMO010000395.1, on the reverse strand, counting down.
GCCAGCTCTCCGGCGTCGGCTAGAGAAACACCGCCCGCCCGTCGCGCAGCGCGACCTTGCCGTCGGCCACCAGGCGCAGCGCTTCAGGATAGATTCGGTGCTCCTCCAGCAGGATGCGCGCTGCCAGCGTCTCGGGCGTGTCGTTCGCCAGCACCGGCACCGCCGCCTGGGCGATGATCGGGCCGCCGTCGAGCGCCGGCGTCACGAAATGCACGGTGCAGCCCGACAGCCGCACGCCGGCTTCGAGCGCCTGCTCGTGCGGGCGCAGGCCCTTGAACGCCGGCAGCAGCGAGGGATGGATGTTGATCATCTTGCCCTCCCATTTGCGCACAAAGCCGTCGGAGTGGATGCGCATGAAGCCTGCTTCGCAGATCAGATCGACGTCGAGCGCTTCCAGCGCTTCGTCGATCGCGGCGTCGAAGTCTTCGCGCGACGCGAACTCCTTGTGCGACAAGGCCTGGGTGCGGATGCCGGCGGCTTGCGCGGTGCGCAGGCCCTGGGCGCTCTCGACATTGGAGAACACCAGCACGATCTTGGCGGGAAACTCCGGCGCCCAGGCGGCCTCGATCAGCGCCGCCATATTGGTGCCGCGGCCCGAGATCAAGATGGCGGTGCGTTTCTTCGTGGTCATGCGTCGGCCTCCCGCTCGGAGAGTACCAGCGCCGCGCTCACAGCTTCAACGCCCCGCGATACGTCACCTTGGCCTCGCCGTCGCCTGGCACCAGCGTGCCGACGCGCCACGCCTTCTCGCCCGCCGCTTGAAAGGCGCCGATGACTCCTTCGGCGCTCTCCGCTGCGACGATGGCCATGAAGCCGAGACCGCAATTGAACGTCCGCAGCATCTCCGGCGCCGCGATGCCCGCCTGCCGCGACAGCCAGCCGAACACCGGCGGCGGCGTCCAGGCGCTGAGATCGATCCGCGCATCCAGGCCATCGGGCAGGGCGCGCGGCAGGTTCTCGGTGATGCCGCCGCCGGTGATGTGGGCGAGACCCTTGACCCCGCCGGCGCGGATCGCCGCCAGCCCGCTGCGGACATAAAGCCGCGTCGGCGCCAGCAGCGCGTCGCCGAGATCGCGCGCCGCGTCGAACGGCGCCGGCGCGTCATAGGAAAGCCCGCTCTCGGCCACCACGCGGCGCACCAGGGAATAGCCGTTCGAGTGCACACCGCTCGACGCCACCCCGATCACCATGTCGCCCGCCGTCGTCGCGCCGGTGTCGGGCAGCACCTGGCCGCGCTCCACCGCGCCGACGCAGAATCCGGCGAGATCGAAATCGCCCTTGGCATAGAGCCCCGGCATCTCCGCCGTCTCGCCGC
>CAYXMO010000394.1:0-3394 GCA_964465935.1 uncultured Rhizobium sp. | reverse complement strand
CCGCGCCGGAGCCGGCGGTTGCCGAACCGGAACCGGTCGTCGCGGCTCAAGCGGAGCCCGCCGCCGAAACCGGCGAAACGCCGGCGGCATCGCCATCCTTCATCGCCGGGGTGCGCAAATCGGTGGCGGCGAACGCCGCGGCTGCTGCGGCGCAGGCGGAAGCCAAGACCGAGGTCAAGGCGAAGAAGAGCCGCAAGAGCATCATGCGCTATCTCGCCGGCGGCGGGCTCGTGCTCGTCATCTTCGTCGCGGCGGCGGGCATGGCGTTCAGCAAGGGTGTCGACGACGGACGCCGCGAAGCCTTGTTGCATGTCGTAAGGCTCACGCCGGCCGCACCCGCCTTGTCGGCAACGCCGCTGGACCAACTGACCGCCCGGGCGCGGCATGGCGACGTCGTCGCGGAATTGCAGGTCGGCCTGCGCTATCTCGCGCCTGAGCATCGCGATCCGGCGCAGGCCCTGCGCTGGACGTCGCTGGCGGCGATCCACGGCCACCCGGTGGCGCAATATCTTCTCGGCACACTCTATGCCAACGGCACCGGCACGGCCGCCGACGCGGCGCGGGCGTTGCAATGGTACGAAGCGGCGGCGCTGCAGGGCAATCGCAAGGCGATGCACGCGCTCGCGGTCGCCTATGCCGAAGGCCAAGGCACCGCCAAGAGCCCGTCGGAATCGGTGCGCTGGTTCAGCCGCGCCGCGAACATCGGTTACGTCGACGCGCAGTTCAATCTGGCGGTCCTCTATGAGCGCGGCCTGGGCGTGCCGCAGAGCCTGCTCGATGCCTACAAATGGTACGCCGTGGCCGGTCGTCAGGGCGACGCCGAGGCGAAGCTGCGGATCGAGGCGCTGCGCACCCAACTGAGCGGCGACGATCTCGCGGCGGCGGAGCGCGCCGCCGGCGCCTTCCGCGCCGCGCCTTACGACGTCGCGGCGAACGCGGTGCCTTAAGCCGTTGGCCGTGGCCGCCCGATCCAGATTTGCGATCCCCGCGCCATCAGCGCGCCATCCGCGTCGAACAGCGCGACCCCGGCGACGAATTTGCGGCCGCTGTTCTCGATCGGCCAGGCGGTGACGATCGTGGACTCGCCGGCGCGCGGCCGGCGCAGCACTTCGCCGCTCATCGTGCCCAGCAGCCCGCCGCCCATGCCGGTCTTGACGATCCAGGCCAGCGAGCCAGGACAATCGAGCGCTGCCCACACGATCTCTTCCGGTATGACGCCCTCAGCGCGGGCGAAGGCGGCATGCGGAGTCCAGACGCAAGCGATGTGGCCCTCCGGCGCGCCGTCGATCTGACCCGGCAGGATGCGCAAGCCGTCGCCGTCTTCGCGAATCGAGCTGCAGGTGAAGCAAGGCGGATGGAACGGCTGCTCGATGAACGGGCAGCGCGCGCCGGCAGCGCGAGCTTGCGCCAGCGTCGGCGCCGGCGGCGGCTCGGGCAGGGCGGTGGTCACGGCCAGGCCTTCGGCAATCAGCGTGCCGTCGTGGCCGACGAGACGGGCGCCGTGCTCGCTCTCTTCGAGCTTGAGCGGGGTATCGAGCGGGATGAGCGCCCGCAACGCGACCGTCGAAGGCCCCTTGATCTGGCGCGCCAGCAGGCCGCAGACATATCCGCCATTGCCCGAATTGGGCGGCCCGCGGAACTGCCGCGCAATCACGATCTCACGCATTCAACCCTCTATGTCTTGAAGCTCAAGCCGCCTGCACCGCCCCCGGCGGCGTCTCGCGCGCGGCGCCTTGCTGGCTGCCGAAATGGCGCGCATAGACCTTGGTGAACTCCGCCCCCAGCAGAAAGACCTGAGCGGAATAATATACCCAGAGCAGCATGACAATCAGGCCGCCTGCCGCACCGTAAGGCGCCGCGAGGCCGCTGCTGCCCAGATAAGTGCCGATCAGGAATTGGCCGAGCTGGAACAGCAGCGCGGTGCCGAAGGCGCCGGCCGCGACGTCGCGCCATTGCAGATACATGTTGGGTAGTACTTTATAGATCGCCGCGAACAGCAGCGACATCAGCACCGTCGAGATCGCGAAGTTGATGGCGACGAGCATGGCCTGGCTGTAAGGTGTGTGATTGTCGATGTAGTGCCCGAGCGCCGTGATGCCGGCCGTGAACACCATCGAAATTAACAACAGAAAGCCCAGGCCGATGACCAGCGCCAGGCTGACGGCGCGGCCGCGCAGCAATCGGCGCAGCACGCTGCCCTTGCGCGGCGCGCGCCAGATGACGTTGAGCGCATCCTCCATCTCGCCGAACACGCCCGAAGCGGTGAGGATCAGCGTCACAATGCCGATTGCGCTGCTGACGAGGCCGGTCGAGGTCCCCGGCGCGTGCCGGATGGCGAGCTCCAGGACGGCGGCGCTTTCGCGGCTCATCAGGCGGCGCAGCTGTTCGGCGATGGCGCTTTGCGCGGCGTCGGGGCCGAAGCCCAGGCTCGCGACGGCGATGGCGATGAACAAGGTGGGAGCGATGGCGGTCGCGGCATAGAAGGCGATGGCGGCGCCGCGCGTCAGCGCCTCGTCGTCGATAAAGGCGCCGACTCCCTCGCCCAAAAGGTCCCAAAGCCGCGCGATCCAGGTTCCCCGCATCCGGGAAACAACGCTCCAGCCGCGCGATTGTTGCAAATTTCGGCCGCAGCGCATTGCCCGCCGGGGCGTTGTCCTATCGGAGGATTACCGCATGGCCGTGGTGCCGCAACACGATGCGCCCGATTCGGGCTGGAAGACCGCAGGCTTTACGGCCCGCGAAGCCATTCGGCGCGTGGGCCGTGGCGCGCGCGTTTTTCTCATCGAGGCCGAATGGAGTTGGCTGCGGATACTGCGCTGGACCGCCGGCATCCTCAGCGCGCTGCTCGCGGCGGCGGTGCTGTGGCTCTATCTCCTCGACTGGAACACGATGCGCGGTCCGCTGTCGCGCTACGCCTCGGCGCGGCTCGGCCGGCCCGTCAGCATCACCGGCGATCTCGACGTCCACATCTTCAGCCTGACGCCGCGCGTCTCGGCCTCCGGCGTGCAGGTCGCCAATCCCGATTGGGCCGGCGGGCCGCATGCCGCCGCTGTTCCCAACCTGACCTTCACCTTTCGCCTGATCCCGTTTCTGTTCGGCGACACGGTGCTGCCGCTGGTGCGCTTCGAGCGTCCGGATATCGTGATCGTGCGCCAGGCCGACGGCCGCACCAATTGGGATTTCGGCGGCGGCCACACCGGATGGAATCTGCCGCCGATCCAGCGCTTCCTGATCCATGCGGGCCGCCTGCGCATCGAGGATCATGTCCGCAAGCTCGTCTTCACCGGCACGGTATCGTCGGAAGAAGTCGCCGGCGGCGGACGCGCGGCGTTCCAGCTTCTCGGCGACGGCACGCTGAACGGCAACAAATTCTCCGCCACGGTGAACGGCGGAC
>CAYXMO010000393.1:0-3395 GCA_964465935.1 uncultured Rhizobium sp. | reverse complement strand
CCTCCGTGTTCACCACCGAGTTCGACGGCAAGCATTGGGAGCTGCATGCGGGCGAACTCGCGCGGCTGGAGAGCAACTAGTGGCCACCCAGATTCTCATGCCCGCGCTGTCGCCTACCATGGAAGAGGGTAAGCTCGCCAAATGGCTGGTCAAGGAAGGCGACACGGTCAAGTCCGGCGACATCCTGGCCGAGATCGAGACCGACAAGGCGACGATGGAATTCGAAGCCGTCGACGAAGGCAAGATCGGCAAGCTGCTGGTCGCCGAAGGCACCGAAGGCGTCAAGGTCAACGCCCCCATCGCGACATTGCTCGCCGACGGCGAAAAGGCCGACGCGAAGGTCGACATCGCGTCCGCGATGCAATCGATCAAGAGCGCCGTAACCGAAGCCGCACCAATCCCTCCCCTGAAAGGGGAGGGTCGAAGCGGCGAAGCCGCTTCGGGGAGGGGAAGTCCGCCGCCTGCGCCAAAACCGCCGGCGTCAGCACCCACCGACCCGCTCGACGGCAAGCGCGTCTTCGCGTCGCCGCTCGCGCGCAAGATCGCCGAGCAGAAGGGCGTCGACTTGGCTGCCGTGACCGGCTCCGGCCCGCGCGGCCGCATCGTGAAATCTGACGTCGAAGCCGCCAAGCCCAGCGCGAAACCCGCAGCCGCTGCGCCTGCCGCCAAGGCGCCCGCGCCGCAAGCGCAGTCGTCCGCCGCGCCCATCTCCGGCATCGCGCCGCTCCCCGACGCGCGCGCCTTCTACAAGCCCGAGGATTACGAGGAAATCCCGCACGACTCGATGCGCAAGACCATCGCGCGGCGCCTGACCTCGGCCAAGACGCTGATCCCGCATTTCTACCTGACGGTCGATTGCAAGATCGACAACCTGATGGCGATGCGCGCGCAACTGAACGCGCAATCGCCCAAACCTGCCCTCGGGGCCGGCGAAGCCGGAGCCCGGGGGGAGAACGGCTTCAAGCTTTCGGTCAACGACTTCGTCGTCAAGGCCTGTGCCTTGGCGCTGATGCGCGTGCCCGAAGTCAACGCCAGCTGGACCGACAACGCCATGCTGCGCCACAAGCACGCCGATGTCGGCGTCGCGGTGGCGCTCGACTTCGGCCTGATCACGCCCATCGTCTTCCGCGCCGAGGAAAAAGGCCTCGCCGTCATCTCCAACGAGGTCAAGGCCCTCGCCGAGCGCGCCCGCGCCAAGAAGCTCAAGCCGTCGGAGTTCGAAGGCGGCGGCTTCTCGGTCTCCAATCTCGGCATGTTCGGCATCAAGGATTTCACCGCCGTCATCAACCCGCCGCAGGCCGCGATCCTGGCGGTCGGCGCCGGCGAGAAGCGCGCCGTCGTTGCCGGCGACAGAATAGAGATCGCCACGCTGATGACGGTCACGCTGTCCTGCGACCACCGCGTCATCGACGGCGCCACCGGCGCCCGCTTCCTGGGCGTCTTCAAGCAATTCATCGAAGAACCGGCATCGATGCTTCTGTGAGGGGCGGGGCATGGTCGACGATATCGAGGCGATCGTAGAAACCGGCAGCGCCGCTGCGATCGAGATCGCGGCCTCGGCGCTGGCCGAGCGCGGCGGCAAGACCGGCACCTGCGCCAACTGTACCCACAGTCTGGTCGGCCCCTATTGCGCGATCTGCGGCCAGCCGACCAAGACGCGGCGGCGCTCGGTCCGCGGCCTGCTGCACGATTTCTTCGTCGACCTCGTCAATTTCGACAGCCGCATCTTGCGCACCGGCCGCGCCCTGCTGCTGCAGCCCGGCGAGCTGCCCAAGGCCTTCCGCGAGAACCGCACCGTCCCTTACGTCCCCTCGATCCGGCTCTACTTCTTCGTCACGCTGGTCTTCTTCGTGCTGCTCAGCCTCACCGGCATCGCAATCGTGCAGGTGATCGTGACGGCGACGCCGATCAAGATCGTGTGGGACGCCAAGGGCAACGCCTTCTATCCCAACCCGGCCTTCGCCAACATGGACGCCGAAGACGCGCGCGATCCGGACGTGAAGAAATATGTCCCGCGTCTCATTCCCATCGACAAAGCCAAGGCGCTGCGGCCCGGCGGCCACTACACCTTCTCGACCCAGGCCTATTTCTTCTCGCGCATCGGTGCCTATCACTCGACCCTCAACAAGGAACAACAGGCGCGCCTGCAGGACCTGCCGCACATCCAGTTCGACGGCAAAGCCAAGGCCACCGCCGCCAGCATCGAGCGCAACGTCGACAACACCATGGCCAAGCTCGCCGCCGACCCCGCCGCGCTCAACGGGCCGCTGACGACCTGGATGCCGCGCGCGCTGTTCCTGCTGCTGCCGCTCTACGCTTTGATCCTGGCGCTGTTCCACATCCGACGCCGCAAGGATTTCTACCTCGTCGACCACCTGGTGTTTTCGCTCAGCATCCACACCTTCGCCTTCGTGACCTTGATCGCCGCCGCCCTCCTGGCGCAGGTGATATCGGGCCTGTGGGTGGCCTGGATCGTGTTCGCCGTCATGTCGGTCTACATCTTCCTGGCGATGAAGCGCTTCTACGCCCAGGGCTGGTTCCTGACCACGGTCAAATTCCTGTTCATCTCCGGCATCTACACGATCTTCTGTCTGTTGCCGGCGGTCGGCGCCGTGTTCGCCATCTCGTTCTTCGGAGGTCCGCTTGCCTGATAGCTACGACGTCGTGGTGGTGGGCGCGGGGCCGGGCGGCTATGTCTGCGCCATCCGCTGCGCCCAGCTCGGGCTCAAGACCGCGATCGTCGAGCGCGACCGCCTCGGCGGCATCTGCCTCAACTGGGGCTGCATCCCGACCAAGGCGCTGCTGCGCTCGTCCGAAATCTGGCACCTGATGCACCGCCTCGGCGAGTTCGGCTTCAGTGCCGACAATTTCAAATTCGACATCGCCAAGATCGTCGAGCGCTCGCGCAAGGTCTCGCAGCAGCTTTCCAACGGCGTCGCCTTCCTGATGAAGAAGCACAAGATCGCGGTCATCGCCGGCGAAGCGAAGCTGGCGGGGCGGGGCAGGCTGACGGTCACCAAGGACGGCAAGACCGAAGAGGTGACCGCGAAGAACATCGTGCTCGCCACCGGCGCGCGCGCCCGCACCTTCCCCGGCCTGGAGCCTGACGGCAAGCTGATCTGGACCTACCGCGAAGCGATGGTGCCGCCGAGCTTCCCCAAATCGCTGCTGATTGTCGGCTCCGGCGCCATCGGGGTGGAGTTCGCCAGCTTCTACCGCACGCTCGGCGCCGAGGTGACGGTGGTCGAAGTGCTCGACCGCGTGCTCCCCGTCGAGGACGAGGAAATCTCAACGCTCGCCGCCAAGGCCTTCGTCAAGCAGGGCATGAAGCTCAAGGTCAGCACCACGGTCGAAAAGCTCGACAAGGGCAAGGACAGCGTCACCGCCACGTTGAA
>CAYXMO010000392.1:0-3409 GCA_964465935.1 uncultured Rhizobium sp. | reverse complement strand
GGCGAGGTCCGCCTCGCCTTCCCGATGGAATTCCAGCTCGCGCCCCGACGCCGCGCCGTGCCGGAGGTCATGCCCTGGATCGAAGAACACCGCGCCGCCACCGGCGGCGCCAAACCGCTGGTCTATGTCGCCGACGGCAAGATGATCAGGCTTTAGCCGCGATCTCCGGCAGCTTCTGCTCGATCGCGCGCCCCACCATCGCCAGATGCGCGCGCATCGCCGCCGCCGCGTATTCGCCGTCGCCGGAGCGGATCGCTTCGACCAGGGCGCGATGCTCGGCCAGCGTCTGCTCCGGCCGCCCGGCCTCCGGCAACGCCAGCCGCCGCACGCGGTCGAGCGGCGCCCGCGCCGCTTCCAGCAGCTTGAGCGCCCGCGGCGTCTCGATGGCGCCGAACATCGCGGCATGCAGCGCTTCGTCGAGGTCGTAGAATTGTTCGAGATCGCCGGCCGCCAGCGCCGCCGCCTGGGCTTCGAGGTTGGCGTCCAGCCGCGCCAGCACCGCCGCATCGGCGGCCGGCGCCAGGCGGCGCATCGCCTCGACTTCCAGCGCGGTGCGCAGGAACAAGCTCTCGCGCACGTCGGCGGCGCGGATCAGCGCCACGAAGCTGCCATGCTGGGGAAAGACGTCGATCAGGCCTTCGTCGGCGAGGCGCGAGATCGCTTCGCTGACCGGCGCGCGGCTGACGCCGAGTTCGAGCGCGATCTCCTCCTTGCGCAAGGGCGCGCCCGGCGCCAGCGACAGCTCGCGGATGCGCCGCCGCAGCACGCCGTAGACGCGGTCGGTCTTGGAACGGTCGGCGGCCGGCTCGCTCATGCCGCCGCCCGGCACAGCGCCGCGCCGGCCAGATCCTGCAGCGCTTCGCTGCGCGGATAGGGCGTGCCGGTGTATTGCCGAAAGCCTTCGGCATAGGCGACGCCGAACAGCCGGCCCTGCTTGGCCGACCAGCGCTCGATCGAGGCTTCGAAATCGGCGATGCCGTGCTGCTTGATCACCCAGGCGAACTGGCTCTGATGCTTGAGCAGCATCGCGCGCTTGGCCGCGACATGGGCGGAGATGTCGACCCCGAAGCCGGGCGCGACGCGCTTGCCGTCGCGGTCGCGGCCCTCGATCGGGTCCATGAAGTAGAGATGCGGAATCCGCGCCATCGCCGGCGACGGCCCGGTCGCGTAGTTCTTCACCGTCACCGCGAAACAGGCGTCGCGCACCAGGATGCTGGTGGCCTCATGATCGGGATGATAGTCGGCCGGCGAGCCGGTAAGCACGATGTCGGGCGCCAGCTCCCGGATCAGTTCGGTGGTCAGCCGCCGCGTCGCGTCGTCGTTGAACACCGACAGGTCGCCGACCCCGGCGCAGCGGTACTGGGCGCCGATCACGGCCGCTGCCGCGGCGCCTTCGGCCTGGCGGATACGCGAAGTTTCGGCGCGGGAATATTCGGTGGAGCCGCAGTCGCCCGCCGTCATCGTCGCGATGGTGACGCGGTGGCCGGCGGCGGCGAGCAGCGCCAGCGTGCCGGCGCACAGCGTCTCGGCGTCGTCGGGATGGGCGTGGAAAGAGAGGATATGGCTCATGCCGCGATCTTAGAGAGGATCGCGTGAGCGGCAAACCGTCCCGTCGCGAAGCAGGCCTGGAGCAGATAGCCGCCGGTCGGCGCCTCCCAGTCGAGCATCTCGCCCACGGCGTAGACGCCGGGCAGCGCCTTCAGCATCAGGTCGGCATCGGCCGCTTCGAAGGCGATGCCGCCCGCCGTCGAGATCGCACGCGCCAGACCCTGCATGCCGGTCAGCGTCAGCGGCAGCGCCTTGATCCGCGCCACCAAGGCATCGGCATCGTTCGGGATCGCGCCGGCCTCGCGCAAGAGGTTGATCTCCAGCGGCGAGAGGTTGAGCGCCTTGCGCAGGAAGTTCGACAGGCTGTCCTTGCCGCGCGGGCGATTCAGTCGCGCGGCAAGCTGTTCGCGCGACACGTCGGGACGCAGATCGATGTGCAGAGCCGCGCCGCCGTCTGCGGCGATGGCATCACGCAACACGGCGGAAAGCGCATAGAGCGCGCCGCCTTCCATGCCATAGGCCGTGATCACCGCATCGCCGCGCGCAGCGTGCTCGCGAAAACCGAGCCGAAGGTTCTTCAAGGGTTGTCCGGCAAAGCGTTCGCGGAAGAGTTTGCTCCAGGCGATGTCGAACCCGGCATTCGCCGAGCGCAGTGGCGTGACCACGACGCCCTTGTGCATCAGAAGCGAGACCCAGTTTCCATCGGCGCCAAGGCGCGGCCAGCTGGCGCCGCCGAGGGCCAGCACCGCCGCGTCCGGCGCGGCGGTTTCGCCGCCATCGGGTCCGAGAAAGCGCAGAGCGCCGGCCTCGGTCCAGCCCTGCCAGTCGCGGCGCAGGCGAAACCGAACGCCCTGCTCGCGCAAGCGCGCGAGCCAGGCGCGCAACAGCGGCGAGGCTTTCATCGCTTTGGGAAAGACGCGGCCGCTGGAGCCCACGAACGTCTCTTGTCCCAACCCATGCGCCCAAGCCACCAGTGCCGGCGGCGGAAACGACTCCAATATCGGCTTCAGCGCGGGCGCCGCACCGCCATAGCGCGCGGCGAAAGCTTCGAAAGGTTCGGAATGGGTAAGGTTGAGGCCGCCGCGCCCCGCCATCAGGAATTTGCGCCCCACCGACGGCATGCGGTCGTAGACCGTCACGCCTGCGCCGCCCGCGCTCAGCACTTCGGCGGCCGCCAGTCCGGCGGGACCGGCGCCGATCACCGCGATGTCGGGACGCTTGCGCATGGCGCCTGTATCGGCAAGGCGCGGGCGAACCGCAAGCGGCCTTTTCTTTCTGAGGCTCCTCGCCTAATGCTCCGCCATGCTGCGGGTTTCGGAAATCAGGCTGCCGCTGGGCCATGGGCCCGATGCGCTCAAGAGCGCCGTGCTCAAGAAGCTGCGCATCGGGGCCGGCGAGCTTGGGCATTTCGCGGTCTTCAAGCGCGGCCACGACGCGCGCAAGAAGAACGCCATCGTCCATGTCTATATCGTCGATGCGCAGGTGGCGGACGAAGCGGCGGTGCTCAAACGCCTGGGCAAGGACCCGCATGTGCAGCCCACGCCGGACATGGATTACAAATTCGCCGCCCACGCACCTGCAAAGCCGTTCCAGCGCCCTATCGTGATCGGCGCCGGGCCCTGCGGGCTGTTCGCGGCACTGATCCTGGCGCAGTCGGGCTTTCGCCCGATCATCCTGGAGCGCGGCAAGGCGGTGCGCGAGCGCACCAAGGACACCTGGGGCCTGTGGCGCAAATCCGTGCTCGACCCGGAATCCAACGTCCAGTTCGGCGAAGGCGGCGCCGGCACGTTTTCCGACGGCAAGCTTTACAGCCAGATCAAGGACCCGCGCCATCTGGGCCGCAAGGTGCTGACCGAGTTCG
>CAYXMO010000391.1:0-3414 GCA_964465935.1 uncultured Rhizobium sp. | reverse complement strand
CGATCACCTCGCGCTTCTTGCAGAAGGCGAAGCGGACCATGTGGTCGGGCTTTTCGGCCTTGAAGAAGACGCTGAGCGGGATCAGGGCGACTCCAGCGTCCTTCACCAGGCGTTCGCAGAAGGCGCGGTCGGGCTCGTTGGTCAGGTTCTTGATGCTGGCGGTGAGGAAGTAAGTACCCTCGCAGGGCAGGACCTCGAAGCCGAGCCTGGCGATGCCGGCGGCGAGGAGGTCGCGCTTGGCTTGCAGTTCGTTGGTCAGATTCAGCGTGAAATCGATCTGCTGTTCCAGCCCATAGGCGACGCCGAGCTGCAGCGCCGTCGGCGTCGTGAAGGTGATGAATTGGTGCGCCTTGCTGACGATGTCGACCAGCTTGGCCGGGCCCGTCACCCAGCCGACCTTCCAGCCCGTCAGCGAGAACATCTTGCCGGCCGAGCCGACGCGCACGCAGCGCTCCGCCATGTCCGGCAGCGCGATCAGCGGCGGCGTCTGCTTGCCGTCGAAGACGAGATGTTCGTAGACCTCGTCGCAGATCACGATGGCAGCGCTGTCCTTGACCACGCGCGCCAGGGTCGCGAGTTCCTCGGCGTCGAAGACGCGGCCGATGGGATTGAGCGGGGTGTTGATGAGCACCGCGCGGGTCTTGGGGCAGATGACGGCGCGCAGATCGGCCTCGGTCAGGCGCCAGCGCGGCGGCTGCAGGATGACGCTCTTGACGACCGCGCCGGCGGCTTCGGCGATCGGGCGGTAGCAATCGTAGGACGGCTCGATCAGCACGATCTCGTCGCCCGGACCGAGCAGGCCCAGGATCGAGGCGGTGAGCGCTTCGGTGGCGCCGGAGGTGACGAGCACCTGGGTCTCGGGATCGAAGGTGAGGCCGTAGAAGCGCTTGGCGTGGCCGGCGATGGCGCGGCGCAGCTCCGCCCTGCCCTTCATCGGCGGATATTGGTTCGGTCCCTCGATCAGCGAGCGCGATGCCGCTTCCCGGACGGCAAGCGGGCCGTCCTCGTCGGGGAAGCCCTGGCCGAGATTGATCGCATTGTGCGCCACGGCGAGTGCCGACATATGCGTGAAAATCGTGGTCGGCAGCGCGGCGAAGACGGGATTGGGCATGGCGGCAGCTTCGCGGACGGGGGCCCGCTTTTCAATAGCTCGACATTGTCGCCCAAGCGCGGGATCATCGCGGCGTGGGCCGCGCAAAGAGCGGGCTTCGGGAGATCGTCATGGCCCTGGTCGCGCAGAACAAGGCACCGCCGTCGCCGCAGGCGCTGGAGCGCATCCTGGCGGATGTCCGCGCGCTCGGCCTGGAGCGCAACCTGATCGAGCTCGAGACCCAGGGCTTCACGACGCTGAAAGGCGTGCTGCCGCCGGCGACGGTGGCGCGCGCCAAGGAGGCGATCCTCAAAAGCACCGAGCGCTTCACCGGCCAGCGCGGCATCGACGTCGCACGCGAGGACGGCTCGAAGCTCAAAGGCATGACCTATATCCCGCGCCTGCTCTACGACGACACGGTGTTCGAAGAAATATTGATGGAGCCGAGGCCGCTGGCGCTCGTCACCTATCTGCTGGGCGAGAGCTGCCTGTTGTCGAGCATGGGCTGTCATTTCCGCGTGCCGGGCGGGCTGCCGCTGATGCTGCATTCCGACAACGGCAACGGCACGCCGGCGCCGTATTCGAACACCGCCTTCGTCGCCAACGTCAACTACGCGCTGACGCCCTATTCGAAGGAAGCCGGCGCGCTGGCGATGGTGCCGGGCAGCCACAAGCTGCTGCGCCAGCCGACCCTGGCGGAGAATTTCCGCCCCCTTCGCGAAAGCAAGGACGTGCCGCTGGAAGCCGCCGACTGGAGCGATCCGCCGAACGCGGTAGCGATGACGATCGATCCGGGCGACGCGGTGGTGTGGCACGGCAACACCTGGCATGGCGGCTATCGCCGCGAGCTGCCGGGCGCGCGCATCAACCTCGCCGCCTATTTCTGCCGCCAGTTCGTGCAGACCCAGGAGCAACATGGCCGCGCGGTGCCGAAGGACCTGCTGGCGCGGCACGCCAACGACGAACGCTTCGCCGTGCTGCTGGGTCAGCGCGCGCCTTACGGCTGGGGACCGGAAGGTCCGGACTACGCCCTGATGAACAAGGCTCCGCGCGGGCTGTACGACTAAATTTCATCGCCCTCGCGGGGCTTTTCGCCGCGCTTGCGGCTCATGATGCGATCGAAGGCGCGCAGGTCGGCGCGGCCGCGCCGTGCCGCGAAGAACTCGGCAGTCTTGAGTGCACTGACCTTCTCCGCAACGGCGGATGCCACGAACTGATTGATGCTCGTACCCTCTTCGCGGCTCAGCTGCTCGACGGCTTTCTTCAGCGACTTCGGCAGTCGCAGGGCATAGGCGGCGGTTTCCTTGCTCATCTGATCCTCATAAGCGCTTCACGCGGAGCCCAAATTTCGATTCCGAACATCCGGGGCGCATTTCCGAAATCGTCGGTATTAAACGTGACGATGGCATTCGCCCCGCCGTTCACCGCAACCTCCAGCACCATCTCGTCGGCGGCATCGCGCAATTGCGGACGCCATAGGTAATGCGGTTCGACCGGCTCGGACAAGGCAACGACCGCATCTAGAAAAATCGCCACGTCTTTTTCGTCCAGGCCCGCCGCACGCCGATGTTCCAGGCGCGAGCAGACTGCTTCATACTCAATCGCGAGTGGGACACTCAGCAACAGCGTCACGCGTTCTCGGCGTGCGAGGCGCAAAAGCTCCGCCGACGCGCCGGTGGGTGCGCGCATCGCCGCGACGAGGCAGGAAGTGTCCAAAACCAATCGCACTCCACTTCCATATCATATCACATGCGATATGACAATGGAAAAATTTGCGCCAGCAACGCACCAAGGGCAGCATGCCGGCATCGCAATCGAGAAGGAACAGCGTCCATGACCCATGACATCGTGATCCGCGGCGGGACCGTGGTCGACGGCACCGGCGGCCTGCCCTTCACTGCCGATGTCGGCGTCGCCGGCGGCAAGATCGCCGAAATCGGCAAGATCGCCGCCAAGGGCACGCGCGAGATCGATGCCGGCGGGCTGACGGTGACGCCGGGTTTCATCGACCTGCACACCCATCTCGACGCGCAGATCGGCTGGGATCCGGACCTGACGCCGATCTCGTGGCATGGCGTGACCACGGCGCTGATGGGCAATTGCGGCGTCACCTTCGCGCCGTGCAAACCCAAGGACCGCGAATTCCTCGCCGCGATGATGGAGTCGGTGGAGGACATCCCGCGCCAGGCGATCATGAGCGGGCTGCCATGGACCTGGGAGAATTACGGCGACTACCTGAACGCGGTCGAGACGCTGCGCCCCGGCATCAACATCGCCGGCCTCGTCGGGCACAGCGCGGTGCGCTACTACGTGATGGGCGAGCG
>CAYXMO010000390.1:0-3421 GCA_964465935.1 uncultured Rhizobium sp. | reverse complement strand
TTCGGGCCGCAGACCTGGCCGCATCTGCTGGTGCGCGCGATGCTGGCCGAGCAGGTCTACCGCGCCCTGACGATCCTCGCCGGGCATCCGTATCATCGGGCGTAGTGCGTGCTTCGAGGGCCGCTTCGCGGCCACCTCAGCATGACGGGAGTGGTGTTCTATGACTTTCGTCATGCTGAGGTGCGAGCGTAGCGAGCCTCGAAGCACGCACTAACCCTTCCTTAACCACAAGCTGCGAAGTTGCTGTGTCGCAATGGGACGAAAGCCCATGGAGATCAAAGGACCCGGCAGGATCGAAACCGGCATCGTGCGCCGCGCGGGCAGGCCTGCGTCGGGCACGACGTCGTCGTTCCACGTCTCCGATCCGGGCGAAGTCCGCGGCGCCGTGGTCAGCGGGCCGGGCCCGATCGGGGCGCTCGATTCCATCCTGATGCTGCAGGGCCTCGACGACTCGATGGACGGCAAGTCCAAGGCGGTCGCGCATGGCGAACAGCTGCTGGAGATGCTGGACCAGGTGCGCGACGGCTTGCTGGCCGGCGGCGTGCCGCGCACGACGCTCAACCGCCTCGCCAACGCCGTCACCCGGCGCCACGACCAGTTCAACGACCCCAAGCTGCAAGGCGTGCTCGACGAGATCGAGCTGCGCGCCCATGTCGAATTGGCCAAGCTCGAGACGATGGACAAGCGGGTCGCCTGATTTTCGTTTTTTGCGGGTCGTTTCGGACGCAATGCGGGCGCGGCGTGAATCGCGTGTCGAAATTTTCTCTGATTCAAGCCATCACCGATCCTTTCGCGGATGACCAAACGCGCCAGCGGAAAATCCGCTCGCGGGGTTCGGATGCAATTGTGGGGATATGGGTGAAGTGGGGTTTGGACCGACTCGGTTCAAGGGGATCGCGAAAACAATTCGATCGCATCTGTATCCAACAGCGAATTCACGCGGAGCCACACAAAGCGCGGAGATTTTCGCGTTCGCTTGTGGATACAGGTGCGACTGCGGTGCAGCGGACGATATTTTGTTGCCGCGCGAAAATATTTTTCCGCCGCATCCGCGCCGCGAAACGCGGGTAGCGGCGACTTCAGATATCCAGCAGCAGCCGCTGCGGGTCTTCGAGGTTTTCCTTCACCCGCACCAGGAACGTCACGGCTTCGCGGCCGTCGACCAGGCGGTGGTCGTAGGAGAGCGCCAGGTACATCATCGGCTTGATCACGACCTTGTCGTCTTCCGCCACCGGGCGCGGCTGGATCTTGTGCATGCCGAGGATGCCCGACTGCGGCGAATTCAGGATCGGGGTCGACATCAAGGAGCCGAACACCCCGCCATTGGTGATGGTGAAGGTGCCGCCTTGGAGCTCCTCCAACTTCAACTTGTTGTCGCGGGCGCGCAGGCCGTAGTCGTGAATCTTGGCTTCGATCCCGGCGAGCGAGAGCTGGTCGGCATCGCGCACCACCGGCACGACGAGGCCGCGCTCGGTCGAGACCGCGACGCCGATGTCGTAATAGTTCTTGTAGACGACGTCGTCGCCTTCGATCTCGGCATTGACGTTGGGCAGCTCCTTCAGCGCCGCGATGCAGGCCTTGACGAAGAAGCCCATGAAGCCCAGGCGCACGCCGTGCTTCTTCTCGAAGCTGTCCTTGTATTCGGCGCGCAGGGCCATGACGTGGCTCATGTCGACTTCGTTGAAGGTCGTGAGCTGGGCGGCGGTGTTCTGCGATTCCTTGAGGCGCAGCGCGATGGTTTTGCGCAGGCGCGACATCGTCACGCGCTCTTCCTGGGCGGCGCGCGGGCGCGGACCGGCGTGGACGGGCGCGGGAGCCGGGCGCGGCGCGGAACGCTCGGCGGCGCGGGCTTCCAGCGCGCCCAGCATGTCGCCCTTGGTGACGCGGCCGTCCTTGCCGGTACCGGACACGGTGGCGGCGTCGATGCCGCTCTCCTCGGCGATGCGGCGGGCCGATGGCATCGGTGCAGGCTTGGGCGCGGCGGGTTTGGGCGTTTCGGCTTTCGGAGCGGGCGGCTTGGGCGCCGCAGCTGGCGGAGCCTTCGCGGCGGGCGCCGAAGCCGCGCCCTTGGCGCCTTCGGCGATGGCGCCGAGCAGGGCGCCAACCGCGACGGTGTCGCCCTCCTTGACCGAGATCGATTGCAGCGCGCCGTCGGCGGGCGAGGGCACTTCGACCGTGACCTTGTCGGTCTCCAGTTCGAGCAGCGGCTCGTCGCGCGCGACGCTCTCGCCTTCCTTCTTGAACCAGCGCGCCACCGTGGCTTCGGTGACGCTCTCGCCCATGGCGGGGACTTTGATTTCAACGGTCATCGGTTGTCTCGCAGAAGAAGGAGGGCACGCGGAGACGCGGAGTCGCGGAGGCGACTCTAACATGATGGTGCCGGGCGTGTCGGCTTAATTGGGTCGCCCGCATGAAGCGGGCGATGACGAAATTGAGGGAAGGGAGTCCGGCGATGTCGATCTCCGCGCCTCCGCGTCTCCGCGTGAAATTTCCCTTCGATGCCGTCACAGCGTCAGCGCTTCGGCGAGGAACGCCTTCAATTCCGCGTTGTGCTGGCTCATCAGGCCGGCGGCGGTGGAGGCGTATTCGGGGCGGCCGACATAGCGCGGGCGCTTGTCGCCGCCCAGATGCGCGATGGTGTCCTCGATGCGCTGCTCGATGAAGTGCCAGGCGCCCTGGTTCTTCGGCTCCTCCTGGCACCAGATCAGGTCGGCCTTGGGGAAGCGGTTGAGCTCCAGCGCCAGCACGTTCTCGGGGAAGGGATAGAGCTGCTCGATGCGCAGAATCTGGATGCGGCTCTCGTTCAGCTTGTCGCGCGCTTCCATCAGGTCGAAGTAGACCTTGCCGGTGCACAGGATCACCCGCTTGATGTCCTTGTCCTCGGCCAGCTTGACGGTCCAGGCGCCGGGCACGACTTCGGCCTGGTCGCGCAGCACGCGGTGGAACGACGCGCCGGGTCCGAAATCGGCGAGGAACGAGGTGCAGTGCTTGTTGCGCAACAGCGACTTGGGCGTCATCAGGATCAGCGGCTTGCGGAACGGGCGATGCAGCTGGCGGCGCAGGACGTGGAAATAGTTCGCCGGCGTGGTGCAATAGGCGACCTGGATGTTGTCCTGGGCGCAGAGCTGCAGATAACGCTCGAGCCGGGCCGAGGAATGCTCCGGCCCCTGGCCTTCATAGCCGTGCGGCAGGAGCATGACGAGGCCGCACATGCGCAGCCATTTGGTCTCGCCCGAGGCGATGAACTGGTCAATGATCACTTGCGCACCGTTGGCGAAATCGCCGAACTGCGCTTCCCACAGCGTCAGCGCCTTGGGCTCGGCCGAGGAGTAGCCGTATTCGAAGCCGAGCACGGCTTCTTCCGAAAGCAGCGAGTCGATGATCTCGAACGGCGCCTGGTCCCCCCGGATATTGGCCAGCG
>CAYXMO010000389.1:0-3435 GCA_964465935.1 uncultured Rhizobium sp. | reverse complement strand
CGCAAGGCGTCTCGCTGGTGCCCGGCGAATTCGACGGCGACGGCCTGACCGACGTGCTGGTCAATTCCGGGACCTATTGCGGCGTCTCGCTGGGCAGCAATGCCGGGACGTTCTCGGCCAGCTCGATCACCGCGAACTACACCTATTGGGAGCTCGAATCCGGCCACTACACGAGCACCTGGACCGAAGCGGAAACGCCGTGCTTCAGCACCGCCTATACGCGCGGCGTCCGCGTCGCCAGCGACTTCCAGGGCGACGGCTTCAGCGATTTGGTGATCCAGCAGAAGCACAGCTCGACCGGCTTCTATCTGCATCCCTTGCTCAACAACAAGGGCGGCAGCAGCGGCGTTCTGGTCGAAGCGGGCTCGGGCGTGTTCGCGTCGCAGACCCCGATCGCGATTACCGATTTCGACGGCGACGGGCGCAGCGACATCCTGGCGCGCCTGAGCGCATCGGGCAGCTACCAGATCGATCCCAGCAATGGCGACGGCACCTTCAACGGCGGCGCGACCTATTCCGGCTCGCTGACGCTCTTGACCGGCGATTTCGACGGCGACGGCTGCGCCGACATCCTGCGCTCCAGTTCGCCCTGGACCATCGATTATTCCTGCCATCCCAAGACCAGCAGCAAATCGCTGAGCAGCTGGTCGGGCGGCACGCCGATCATCGGCGACTTCAACGGCGACGGGCTGAAAGACATTCTCGTCGTCTATTCTTCGGCCGCCGGCGCGCTCTACCTGTCGACCGGCAACGACATCTCCAGCGCCTATACGATGCCCAGCGGCTGGGGCGCCTATACCGTCATCGTCGGCGACTGGAACGGCGACGGCATGGACGACATCGCGCTGATCTCGCCCACCGGCTCGGCCCACACCATCTATCTTTCGACCGGCACCGGCTTCACCTCGGCGACCACGATCTCCAACAGCGTCAGCGGCAGCAAGGCCGTCGTCGCGGACTGGAACAATGACGGCGCCGAGGACATCTGGCTGCAGCGCTCCTCCGGCGACGCGATCTACACCTTCGCCTATGTCCCCGAGCTGATGACCAGCGTGGCGAACGGCCTGGGCGCCACGACCACGATCACCTATGACCGCGTCAACCAGAACGGTTCGTTCTATACCAAGGGCAGCAGCGCCAGCTATCCGGTGCAGGATTTCGACGGCCCGCTCTATGCCGTCAAGCAGATCGACGCCAGCAACGGCGTCGGCGGCAATTACACCACGACCTACAGCTATGCGAGCGCCCTGCTCGACCTGTCGGGCCGCGGCTTTTTGGGCTTTGGCACCGTCACGGTCAGCGACGGCCAGACCGGCATCGTCCAGACCACGACCTACAACACCAGCTTCCCCTATACCGGCCTGGCCGCGACCCAGACCTCGGTCCATAGCGGCACGACGCTCAAATCGGTCACCAACACCTATCACGACGATTCGACCAATTGCGGCGTCACCGCGTCGAGCGGCGTCTATTTCGTGTGCCTGACGCAGAGCGTGGTCAGCGCCAACGACCTCAACGGCGCCGCGCTGCCGACCACCACCGCCGCCTATACGAGCTACGACGCTTACGGCAATGCCGGCACCGTCACGACCACCGTCACCTATGGCGGCTCGACCTCGTCGACCCAGATCGTCTCCAACACCTATTCCAACGACACCACGCATTGGACCCTGGGGCTGGTCACGGCCAGCGCGGTGGAGCGCATCGTCGGCTCCTCCGACATCACCCGCCACATGTCTTTCGCCTATGACGGCACGACCGGCCTGCTGACCCAGAGCATCGTCGAGCCCTCCGACTGCGAGTACAAGCTGCAGACCGACTACACGCTGGACAGCTATGGCAACCGCTCCGCGGCGCAGGTCAGCGGCGCCGGCTGCTTGTCCGACAGCTACCGCAGCGCGATCGCGACCCGCACCAGCTATGCCGGCTTCGACGGCTATGGCGAGTTCCAGACCTCGACGACCAACGCGCTATCGCAAAGCCAGGGCTTCGGCTACAGCGCCGCGTTCGGCACGCTCACCAGCCACAGCGACCTCAACAGCCACAGCACGAGCTGGTCTTACGACTATTTCGGCCGCGTCTCGCTGGAAACCAGGCCCGACACCACCAAGACCAGCATAACCTATGCCTATTGCTCTGGCGTCAATGGCGGCTCGGCGAGCTGTCCGACCTATGGCGCCTATCTGAAGCAGGTCGAAGCCTTCGCCTCCGACGGCACCACCCAGATCGGACCGGTCGCCACGACCTATTACGACGCGCTCAACCGCGTCATCGCCGGCGAGATGCAGGCCTATGGCGGCGGCGTCAGCCGCGTCGCGACGGTCTACGACTCCAATGGCCGGGTCTACGAGACCAGCCGGCCCTATTTCACCTCCGGCGGCACCGCGAAATGGACCGTCAACACCTATGACGACCTGGGCCGCGTCACCCGCCAGGACTTCCCCAACAGCGGCTATTACACCGTCTCCTATAACGGGCTGACGGTCTCGCAGACCAACGATCACAGCCAGACCACCTCCACGACCATGAACCCGCAGGGGCTCAACGCCTCGGTCACCGACGCGGCGAGCAACACGACGAGCTACGTCTACGACGCGTTCGGCGACGTTCTCACGGTCACCGATCCCTCCAGCAACGTCATCACCAACGCCTACGATCTGTGGGGCCGCAAGACCGACTCCTACGATCCCGACATGGGGCATTGGACCTATATCCCGGACGTGCTGGGCGAGCTCAAGAAACAGACCGACGCCAAGAGCCAGATCACCTACCTGGAATACGACCTGCTGGGCCGGCCGACGAAGCGCAACGAGGCGAGCGCCACCTACGGCAACTGGCTCTATGACGGCACCAACGGCATCGGCCTGCCGCTGAGCGCCTGCACCTCCACCGCCGACAATACCAGCTGCGGCTCGACCAACCGGATCACCTACCGCGCCTTCACCTACGATTCGACCAGCCGGCCCTCGACCACGGCGATCACCGTCGATTCGACGACCTACACCTTCACCACGACCTACAATTCCACCAACGGCGCCATCGACACGGTGACCAGCCCGTCGGGCCTGGTGACCAAGAACTTCTACAACAGCTACGGCTATCTCTGCCGTGTCACCGACAATGGCGGCAGCCACAGCTGCAGCAGCACCTCGGACAGCCATGTGCTGTGGACCGCCGGGTCGAGCGACGCCGAGATGCACCTTCTGACCCAGACCGCGGGCAACGCGGCGTTCTCGACCACCCAGACCTACGACGCCAACACCGGGCTGCTGACCAATGTCCGCGCCGGGCCGTCCGACGCGGTGGCGCAGTTCGACTACACCTACGACACGCTGGGCAACCTCACCTACCGCTCCGACAATTTCAGCGGCGTCTACGAGAAATACTGCTACGACAGCCTCAACCGGCTGACCAACTCGGCGACGGCTTCCACTA
>CAYXMO010000388.1:0-3440 GCA_964465935.1 uncultured Rhizobium sp. | reverse complement strand
ACGACAACCAGCCTTACGAGAACTCGAACTACTCGACCTTCACCGCCGAGACCGCGTCCATCACCAATGAGATGCTGCTCAACGACTACATGGTCGCGCACGCGCAGACGGATCAGGAAAAGCTTTACTATCTCGGCGAGCTGCTCGAGCTGATGCGCGGCACCTTCTTCCGCCAGACCATGTTCGCCGAATTCCAGCTGGCGCTGCACGAAGAGGTCGAGGCCGGCCGCGCCCTCTCCGGCGCGCGCATGTCGGAGATCTATT
Organism: uncultured Rhizobium sp.; assembly: GCA_964465935.1. Classification (GTDB taxonomy): domain Bacteria; phylum Pseudomonadota; class Alphaproteobacteria; order Micropepsales; family Micropepsaceae; genus Rhizomicrobium. The sequence goes on along the minus strand of CAYXMO010000388.1, from coordinate 3,176 downwards.
GCGGCCTGCTCAAGAAGTACCATGGTGACGCGCAAGGCGTGATGAAGATCGATCCCGCCTATTGCACGGAATGGGAGTTCATCCCGCACTTCTATTACGGCTTCTATGTCTGGCAGTACGCAACCTCGATGGCCGGCGCCGCGACCTTCGCCGACGCGCTCGAACACGAAGGCAAGCCGGCGCAAGACCGCTTCATCGCGCTGCTGAAGGCCGGCGGCTCCGACTATCCCTACAACCTCTACAAGAAGGCCGGCCTCGATATGGCGGCGCCCGATCCCTACAAGGCGCTGATCGCGCGCATGGAGCGGACGATGGACCAGATCGACCAGCTTGAGGCGAAGCAGGGAAAATAGCCGCGTCTGAATCCCGTCCGCCGAAGCTTAGCGAAGGCGGACGCGCGGCAAGCCAAGGCGCCGAAATAGGCGCGCTCTGCAACGGTGAGCCCGCTTTCCGAAACCGGGGAGGCGGGCTCATTCTTTCCAGCGCATCCAAGTATTTGGAGGAGTTATCTAATAACAGAAAGTATTGTTTTTGTGCTTAAAGTAGACGTTGGCCGCATCTTACGGTAAATTTATAAGACAAGGGAGAATTCCCTATGACAATCGGCCGGCATCGTCTTCTGAACGTGATCGCATTGGCACTAACAATCGGTGCTGCAGCGGCGATCTTTTCATCCACCTCAGTCCAGGCCTCGTCCGACAATCAGGTCGTGTCGGACGACGTGCCCAAGCCGCTGCTCGAGCGTCTTTTGCGGATCGTCGGCGGGCAGCCGCAATTGCGCAGCCTCGACGGCGCGCGCGTTGTGTTCGTCGGCGCAGAAGCCATTCGCGAGAAAGACGAAGCTGCGGGCCCCACCGGCCGGCAGCCGACGCTATATCGCACGATGCACTATCGCTACGCCGACGATGTCACCGTTTTCACAACCGTGGATCTCGGACGCAATGTGGTTGTCGCGACCCGCGAGGCCAAGCATGTGCCGACGCCGATTACCGCCGAGGAACTGGCCGATGCGACACGGCTTGCTCTCGCCGACGGCGCCGTGCGCGAGGCGCTCGGAGACAAGGCGGGCGCGACCCAGACCGAGGCGCTCGGCCTCTATACCGACAGCCGCAAGGATCCCTTGTACGGCCATCGCGCCCTCAATCTCTTCTTTCATCGCGGCGACCTCTACGTCGCCAACCTCGACGTCATCGTCGATCTCACGGCTCGCCGTGTGACGGTCACGAGAAAGGGCTCGGGCAATGACATGCATCATTAAGGCCGGGTTGGCATTCGCCGTGCTCGCCGGCCTGACGGCTCTTGCACCGGCGGCGCAGGCTCAGACGTACACGTGCCCGACGCTAGGCTCCGTTTCGGGCAACACCATCACTCAGGAATTTCCTGCCGGCGGTCCTGGCGGCATGTTCAAGCCGGCCTGGATGGTTAGCTTCGGCTTTGCGACGTCGAAGGGGCTCTACATCACCGGCGCTTGGTATCGCAGAAAGCCTGCCGATCCCTGGATGCGAATCCTTTACGACGCGCGCCTGTCCGACATCTTCGTGCCCTATCACACCGGATGGCCGCGCTACTACGATTTCTCCGACTACACGTTCAACTTGGTCGATGCCGGCCCTGCCGATGCCGGCCCCTGTGGCCGCGTTCTGGGCGGCAAGGTCGTCAACCAATTGAATACGACGGAACTATTGTGGAAGGCCGACACCGACGTTCGCTACGCCAATGAGATGGTTCTGTGGGGCACGCTGAAGGCGGCCTACTACAACTATGTCATCCGCTACGGTTTCCGCGACGACGGCACGATCGCGTTGCGCATCGGCGCCACCTCGCACAATCGGCCCGAGACCCCCTATGAAGCGCACATGCATAACGGCCTGTGGCGCGTCGATATGGATTTGAACGGCGCGGCGAACGATTCGGCCTACTACATGACGCATACCGAGCCCTCGGGATCTCCGACCGTAGCCGCCGACAGCATGCCGGCGTTTCACGGCGGTACCGAGGGCTCCGAGGTTTGGGATCCGCTTAAGTTCAATCATGTGCTGGTGCAAGATCAGCTCACGCTCAACGGCCAAGGCCACAAGATCAGCTACGAATTCATGCCGGTTCGGATGGGCCGTGCCGTGCACGACGAAGCCATCACCAAGGCCGATTTCTGGGTGACCCGCTATCATCCCGATCAAATGTCCTACCGCGATATCGCAAGCTATGTGAACGGCGAGTCGATCATGAACACCGATGTCGTCGTCTGGCACATGAGCCCGATGCATCACGAACCGCGCGACGAAGACGGCTTCGTCGACAACGGAAGTTGGAACGGCGCTACCACGATCATGTGGTCGGGCATGGATTTGCGGCCGCGCAATTTGTGGGAGCGCGCTGCGCTCTACCCCAACAATTGAGCCGCAATTTGCGTGGATTTTTGTTGACGCCAATTGTACGGCAGGCGCATGGTTGGCCCACATTACAGGGGCGCCATGTTCGCTTCGGTATTGGCTGTCGCTTCCTGCGGGTCGCATCTCCCGCTCGCCAAGTGTCCCGGATAGCGCCCCCGTAATTCGATCGGGGAGCACATCGCACAGAGCCAATTTTCCCGTCGGCTTCAAGCACGCGTCGCCCAGGCGCGGGGCCTTCGACTGCATTCCGGAATGGCCCCCGGCGATCGGCAGCAGCATCCAGCCGATCGCGTCCCGTCCGCGGCCCCCCTGCGGACGGGACACCATCCGGTTCTATTTGAGCTCGAAGGTCACCGTGACGTTGGCGGTCACGCCCAGTTCGCCGGCGGCAGTCGGCACCGCATCCTTGGCGCGGAACGCCATCGCCACCATCGGGCGCGGCGGCTCATAGCCGCCGTTTTCCTGGATCGAGATCACGCCGCCCAGCGACACCCCGGCCGCCGCCGCATAGGTCTGCGCGCGCCGGCGCGCATCGGCGATGGCCTGCTTGCGCGCCGTCTCCAGCAGCGCATCGGAATCGCGGATCGCGAAGCTCACCGAATTGATCTCGTTGGCGCCGGCGGCGACCAGCGCGTCGAGCGCCGGCCCGAGCTTGCCGGTGTCGTCGAGGATCACGTCGACCTGGTTGGAAACCAGGTAGCCGGTGATGCGCTGGCGGGCGCCATTGGGCGTGTCGGCATATTGCGGCGAGACCGAGAAATTGGAGGTCTGGATCGCCTTGTCGGC
>CAYXMO010000387.1:0-3455 GCA_964465935.1 uncultured Rhizobium sp. | reverse complement strand
TAGGCGAGGGTCGCGTCGTCCATGCCGTAGATCTTCGGGTTGCTGCTCTCGATCACGTAGAACTCGTTGGGCGCGTGGGCGCCGGTGCCGTAGCCCATGCCGTAATGGCTGGCGGGCAGATGCAGCGGCGCGCCGGTGAAGATGTAGCCCGGCCAGGAACCTGCGGAGCGCGGATTGAGCGACGGCGGGTAGCCGAGTCTGGTGTAGAGCGCGATCTCCGATTGGATCAGGGCGCTCTTCTCGTCGGTCTCGTTGGGGTCGTAGCCGCCCGACGGGTTGAATTCGATATCGGTGAAGCCGTGCTTGTCGAGATGGGCGCGCAGCTTCCTGCAGGCTTCGTCATAGGTCTGGTTGGGGACGAGGCGGCAGTCGATCTTGGCCACCGCCTTGCCGGGCAGGATGGTCTTGCCGCCGGGGCCGGTATAGCCGGCGACAAGGCCTTCGATGTTGATGGTCGGCTGCGAGGCGAGGCGCTCCATCGCCTTGTCGAACGGCAGATCGTCGATCCAGTGCGTGACGCCGAGCGCCGCCATCTCGGCCTTTTCGTTGCGCACCTTGACCGAGGCGTCGATGATCTGCTTTTCGCGCGGGCTCATGGCGCGGACATTGTCGTACCAGCCGTCGACGACGATGGTGTTGCCGTCGGGGCTGACCAGCGAATTGAGGGCGTGGATCAGCCGCCAGGTCGGGCTGTCGACCGCGGCTTTGAGGCTGGAATGGACGTCATGGGTCGGGCCGCGGCCCCATTTGGCGCCGGACGAGATCAGCTCGGCCTCGACGATGCCCTTGGCGCCGAGCTGGATGTTGACGCCGCCGGTGGTGTCCTGCGCCGCCGACGGCATGGTGATGCCGACGCATTTGCCCAAAGCCGCGGTGATGTCGGGGCGGCGCACGATCTCGCCAAAATGCGGCGAGCCAATCTCCTCTTCGCCTTCGCAGACGAGCACGAGATTGACTGGCAGCTTGCGCCCCAGCGCCTTGAAGGCGGCGAGCGCGGCGAGGAACGTCGCCTCAGGGCCTTTCTGGTTGACCGCGCCGCGCCCGACGATGGCTTTGCCGAAATTCGGCTTGTCGACGAGGCGGCCTTCGAGCGGCGGTGACGACCACTCCGCCGGGTCGTATTGCTTGACGTCGTACATGAAGTAGAGGCCGAAGGTCTTGGCCGCGCCGGCGTCGAGCGTCGCGAACACGCCGGGGACGCCGGAGGTCGGCACCACCTCGACATGCTGGAAGCCCGCCTCGCGCGCGAGGTTCGCCATATACTCAGCGCCCTCCTTGGTGTTGCGGTTCTCCGCCGCTATGGACGGGAAGGCGATCCAATCGCGCAGGCGCTTGAGCGCCGCGTCGTGGCCGGTGGCGATGGTCTTCTTGAAATCCGCCATGTCGTCGGCTGCCAAGGCGAAGGACGGCAGTGTCGCCGCCGCCGCGAACGCTGCGCCGCTGAGCAGAACCGTGCGCCGGTCGGCGCCGCTATCGTGGTCGGACATCTTCAAACTCCCCGCTGTCGCGCCGGGATTTGGGCGCGGGCGGCCCCGAATGGCAAGCGGATTGGCATGGCCGGAATGCCTTGTCCCCCGGGGTGGCGGTCTGTAGGTTCCCGACCTCTTTTCGAGCGCGCAATTCCATGGCCAAGGCCCAAGAAACAGCAAAGACCTTCCAGGACCTGATCCTGACGCTGCAGAATTACTGGGCGTCCAAGGGTTGTCTCATCCTGCAGCCTTACGACGACCAAATGGGCGCGGGAACTTTCCATCCGGCTACGACCCTGCGCGCGCTCGGCCCCCGGCCGTGGCGTGCCGCCTTCGTGCAGCCCTCGCGCCGGCCCAAGGACGGGCGCTATGGCGAGAACCCCAACCGGCTGCAGCACTATTACCAATACCAGGTGATCATGAAGCCGGCCCCGGCCGACATCCAGGACCTTTATCTCGACAGCCTGCGCGCGATCGGGCTCGACCCGGCGCTGCACGACATCCGCTTCGTCGAGGACGACTGGGAGAGCCCGACGCTGGGCGCCTGGGGGCTGGGCTGGGAAGTGTGGTGCGACGGCATGGAAGTCTCGCAGTTCACCTATTTCCAGCAGGTCGGCGGCATCGACTGCGATCCGGTGTCGGGCGAGATCACTTACGGGCTCGAGCGCCTGGCGATGTATGTGCAGAACGTCGAGAACGTCTATGACCTGCAGTTCAACGAGGATTTCAAATACGGCGAGGTGTTCCATCAGGCCGAACAGGAATTCTCTGCCTATAATTTCGAGATGGCCGATACCGAGATTCTGTTCCAGCACTTCAAGGACGCCGAGAAGCAGGCCAACGAACTGATCAGCGGCAACAAAAAGCTGGCGCTGCCGGCCTACGACCAGTGCATCAAGGCGAGCCATACCTTCAACCTGCTCGATGCCCGCGGCGTCATCAGCGTGACCGAGCGTGCCTCCTACATCGCGCGGGTGCGGGCGCTGGCCAAGGCGTGCTGCGAGGCGTGGCTGGCCACGGGGCAGGGCGCCTACACGCCGAGGCACGGCTGATGGTCCGGCGCAGCCCCCCACCCCTAACCCCTCCCCACAAGGAGGAGGGGAATAAAGCGGCGGCCTCACTTTACCTCCCCCTCGTGGGGAGGTCGAAATTTGCACTTGCAAATTTCGGGTGGGGGGAAAGCCTTTCAGAATGTGGCGCCGATGTCTGATCTATTGCTCGAACTCTTCAGCGAAGAAATTCCCGCGCGCATGCAGGCGGGCGCGGCGCGCGATCTGGAACGCCTCGTGGCCGGCGCGTTGTCGGATCGCGGCCTGCTGTTCGAGGGCGCCAAGGCGTTTTACGGCCCGCGCCGGCTGACGCTGGCAGTCGCCGGCCTGCCGGCCAAGCAGCCGGATGTGAGCGAGGAGAAGAAAGGGCCGCGCGTCACCGCGCCGGCCAAGGCGATCGACGGCTTCCTGCGCTCGGCGGGCGTGACGCTGGAACAGTGCGAAAAGCGCGACGACGGCAAAGGCGAATTCTATGTCGCGGTGATCGCGCGCAAAGGCCGCGCCACGGCGGACGTGCTGGCGGAGGTCCTGCCGGAATGCTTCGCCAAGCTGCCCTGGCCCAAATCGATGCGCTGGCCGCAGGCGACGAACGCGCCGGTGCGCTGGGTGCGGCCGCTGCATTCCATCCTGTGCACGCTGGACGGAGAGGTGGTGCCGTTCGCGTTCGCCGGCGTGACCAGCGGCGCGACGACGCGCGGGCACCGCTTCTTGTCGAGCGGCGTGATCGAGGCGCGGCGCTTCGAGGACTACGCCCGGAAGCTGCGCGACGCCCATGTCGTGCTCGACGCCGAGGAGCGCAAGGCGATCATCTTCGAAGGCGTCAAGGGCGCGGCGTTCGTGCACGGGCTGGAGCTGATCCCGGACGAGGGCTTGCTCGACGAAGTCGCGGGGCTGGCGGAATGGCCGGTGGTGCTGACCGGCGCGATCGAAGACCAGT
>CAYXMO010000386.1:0-3471 GCA_964465935.1 uncultured Rhizobium sp. | reverse complement strand
CCCGGCATGGGGTTCTTCCTGGGAACCGATCCGGAAACCTCGTTCACCGTCCTGCGCAACCTGGACAGGATCAAGCGCCGCTTCGCCCTGCCGCTGCTCGTTTCGGTCTCGCGCAAGTCCTTTTTGCGCAAGATCACGGGCCGCGACGCCCGGGACGCCGGTCCCGCCAGCCTGGCGGCGGAATTGTTTGCGGTTCGTCAGGGGACGGACTATATCCGCAGCCATGCGCCGGGGCCGCTGAAAGACGCGCTTTTGCTGGAAAAGGCCTTGGAACCAAGCGGTTAATGCTTGTTAAGACATTAACGTTTGTTGGGAAATCGTCGCCAAACTTCTGCTAGGATGCCGGATCAGAATGGCTAAAGCCACGTGGGGGAATTGAGCACATGAGCCGGAAATATTTCGGCACGGACGGCATCCGCGGCCGCGTGAATTCCGCCGCTTTGACGCCGGGCGTGGTGATGCGCGCCGGCATGGCGGCGGGCAAGCTCTTCACCCGCGGCGATCACCGCCACCGCGTCGTGATCGGCAAGGACACGCGCCTGTCGGGCTACATGATCGAGAACGCGCTCACCGCCGGCTTCACCGCCGTGGGCATGGACGTTTTCCTGTTCGGTCCCCTGCCGACGCCGGCGGTCGCGATGCTGACGCGCAGCCTGCGCGCCGACATCGGCGTGATGATCACCGCCTCGCACAACCAGTACCAGGACAACGGCATCAAGTTCTTCGGCCCCGACGGGCGCAAGCTTTCCGACGCGCATGAGGACGAGATCGAGACGCTGATGGACAAGGGCCTGGAGACCGGCCTCGCCACCGCCTCCAAGCTCGGCCGCGCCAAGCGCATCGACGATGCCCAGGCGCGCTACATCGAATTCGCCAAGCGCACCTTCCCGCGCAGCCTCACCCTGGAAGGCCTGCGCATCGTGATCGACTGCGCCAACGGCGCTTCTTACAAAGTGGCGCCGGAAGCCTTGTGGGAGCTCGGCGCCGAAGTCATCCAGATCGGCAACACGCCCGACGGCTTCAACATCAATTCCGGCTGCGGCTCGACCGCGCCCGAGGCGATGGTCGCCAAGGTCAGGGAGATGCGCGCCAATTTCGGCATCGCGCTGGACGGCGACGCCGACCGCGTCGTGATGTGCGACGAGAACGGAAAGATCATCGACGGCGACCAGATCCTCGCCCTGCTCGCCAAATCGGGCGCCGAGAACCAGACGCTCAAGGGCGGCGGCGTCGTCGGCACCGTGATGTCGAACGCCGGCCTCGACAAATACCTCCGATCCCTGAACCTCAAGCTCGCCCGCGCCCAGGTCGGCGACCGCTACGTCATCGAGCAGATGCACAAGGGCAACTTCAATGTCGGCGGCGAACAGTCGGGTCACATCGTGCTCAGCGACTTCTCGCCGACCGGCGACGGCCTGATCGCGGCGCTGCAGGTGCTGGCGGTCGTCGCCAAGCAGGGCAAGCCGGCGTCGGAGGCGGCGCATCTGTTCGAAGCGATGCCGCAGGTCCTCGAAAGCGTCCGCTTCCAGAAGGGTTCGCCCTTGACCCATGCCCGCGTCACCGCCTCGATCAAGGACGGCGAGGCGCGTCTCAACGGCTCGGGCCGCATCCTGGTGCGCAAATCGGGGACCGAGCCGGTCATCCGCGTCATGGCCGAAGGCGACGACGAAACCCTCGTCCGCGCCGTGGTCGGCGACATCGTCGGCGCGATCCAGGAAGTGACGGCTTGAAGCCAGCGCGCCTGCTCGCCATCGCCGGATCGGACTCCGGCGGCGGCGCCGGTGTCCAGGCCGACATCAAGACCGCGAGCGCGCTGCGCGTCTACGCCATGACCGCGGTCACCGCGGTCACGGCGCAGGACACCACGGGCGTCGGCGCCATCCATCCCATCCCGCCCGACATCGTTGCCGAGCAGATCGTGAGCTGCCTGACCGACATCGGCGCCGACGCGATCAGGACCGGCATGCTCGGCTCCGCCGCCATCGCGCTCGCCGTCGCGCAAACGCTCGCACAGCACGCGCGCGGCATCCCGCTCGTCGTCGATCCGGTGATGGTGGCGACCAGCGGCGCGGTGCTGGCTGAGAACGCCGTCGTCGAGGTGATGAAGGCCGATCTTTTCCCGCGCGCCACGCTGATCACGCCGAACATCCCCGAGGCCGAGCGGCTCTGCGGCTTCGAACTGCGCACGCCGGAAGACCTGCACCATGCCGGCGAGACGCTGCTGTCGCTGGGGCCGCAGGCGGTGCTGCTCAAGGGCGGCCATGGCGGCGCCGACAGCGTCACCGACCTTCTGTTCACGCTCGACGCGAGCCCACGCGCCTATATCGCCAAGCGGGTGGACACGCCGCACACTCACGGCACCGGCTGCACGCTGGCTGCCGCCATCGCCTGCGGGCTGGGGCAGGGGATGAGCCTGGGCGACGCCATCCAGCGCGCCCACGATTTCGTGCAAGCCGCGATCCGCAGCGCGCCGGGCCTCGGCGCCGGCAACGGTCCGCTCGATCACCTCAGCTGGTCACGGTAGCGCCGCCACCCGATCACTCGTCTGTGTCGGCCGCTCTCTCGCGCCAGCCGAGGTTGCCGGCAGCGAGAAGGCACAGCCCGGCGATCGCAAACCCAGCCGCCGGCCAGCCCCAAAAATGGTCGATCACGTAGTGAACCTCGTTGGGATCGCCGAGCACTTTGCCTATTGCGAGCGTGAAGCTGTAGACGCCGAACGCCACCGCCACGATGCTCACGCTGAACGCCATCGGCCCGACATAGGCGCTGCCGCGCCTTTCACCGCCAGCGAGCCCAAAACTGCCGCGCCCGCCATGAGCAATATCTGGGTGCCGATGACGATCTTTTGAAAGAGCGTCAGGCGCTGCGTCACGCCACCATCTTCTCCAGCCGGGCGCGGATGATGGCGTGAGCTTCGCTCATGATCTTGTCCATCAGCTCCTTGCAGCTCGGGATGTCGTGGATCAGGCCCTGGGTCTGTCCCGCCGACCAGATGCCGTAATCGGTGTCGCCGGTGTCGTAGACCTTGCCGCCGCGCGTGCCGGCGACGAGCTCGCGCACGTCCTCGAACTTGGCGCCGCCGCGCTTCTCGATCTCCACCACCTGCTGGCTGATCTTGTTGCGCGCCACGCGGCTGGAATTGTGCATGGTGCGGAAGATCATGTCGGTGGCGCGCTCGTCATTGGCGACGAGAGCCTCCTTCACCTTCTGGTGGATCGGCGCCTCGGTGGTCGCCATGAAGCGCGTGCCCATATTGGCGCCTTCGCACCCGAGCGCCAACGCGGCGACAAGTCCGCGGGCATCGGCGATGCCGCCCGACGCGATCACCGGGATTTTCAGCTTGGCCGTCGTCACCGGGAACAGCACCAGGCCGCCGATGTCTTCCTCGCCGGGATGGCCGGCGCATTCGAAGCCGTCGAACGAGACGCAATCGACGCCGATGCCCCCCAGCTTTCCCGCGTTCCGGCCCCC
>CAYXMO010000385.1:0-3474 GCA_964465935.1 uncultured Rhizobium sp. | reverse complement strand
TGGATCGGCGCCTCGTTCTATTTCGTCTGGCTCGACGGCAATATCCGCAAGAGCGAGGGCGGCAATCCGCTGGTCGCCGGCGAGCTCTGGGCGGTGCATGGCGGCGGCTTCTATCACAACCAGAAATACCTGGTGGCGCCGGAGCAGCTGCCGCCGCATCTGCACTGGTTCAAATACGAGGCCTATTTCACCTGGATCAGCGGCTTCCTGCTGCTGGCGGTGATCTACTATCTCGGCGCCAATGTTTTCCTGATCGACCACGCAAGGCTGCCGCTGACCGTGCCGGCGGCGATCGTGATTTCGCTGATCTTCCTGGCCGGCGGCTGGGTGGTCTATGACGGATTGTGCCGTTCGCCGCTCGGCAAGGACGGCGTGGTGTTCGGCACGACCTGGTTCCTCATCCTGGCCGCTGCCGCCTATGCGCTGACGCACATCTTCAGCGACCGCGCCGCCTTCCTGCATGTCGGCGCTATCGCCGGCACCGCGATGGTCGCCAACGTGTTCTTCGTCATCATCCCGAACCAAAAGAAGGTCGTCGCCGCGATGCTGGCGGGGCAGGCGCCGGATGCGAGCCTCGGCCTGCAGGCCAAGCAGCGCTCGCTGCACAACAACTACATGACGCTGCCGGTGCTGCTGATCATGATCAGCAATCACTATCCGATGCTCACCGGCAGTCCGATCAACTGGCTGATCCTGGCGGCGCTGTCGGCCAGTGGCATCATGATCCGTCACGTCTTCAACCTGCGCCACAAGGGCGAGTTCAACGGGCTGCTGGCGTTCGGCGCCGTGCTGGTGTTCGTGGTGACGATGCTGATCGCGATCAGCGTGCAGCAGCAAGCCGATACCGCGCCGGCCGCGAGCGTGCCTTATGCCACCGCGCGCGCCATCGTCGACAAGCATTGCGTCATGTGCCACAGCACCCATCCGACGCATGCCGGTATCGTGACGGCGCCGCAGGGCCTCGATTTCACCGACGACGCGACGATGCAGCGCAACGCCGTGCGCATGCTGCTGCAGGTAACGACCAAGGCGATGCCGCTGGGCAACGAGACCGGCATGAGCGACGCCGAGCGCGCCACGCTCGGCGCCTGGCTGCGCGCCGGCGCGAACAAGATGCCATGAGCCGCGTGCTGCACCCCAAGCCGTTGACCGCCAAGGCGTTCGCGCCCTTCGGCGATGTCGTCTATGCCCGCGGCAAGCCGCAGGCGATCAACTATGGCGCGACACAGAAATTCGCCGGCCTCGCCACCATCCAGCCGGGGCCGGAGGGCAAGGCCGTTGCCCATCTCTACCGCTCCAAGCCTCCGGCCTATCCGTTCGCGCTGCGCGTGATGGAACAGCATCCGCTGGGCAGCCAGCTTTTCATGCCGCTGAGCAGACGGCCGTTTCTCGTCGTCGTCGCGCCGCGCGGCGCGTTCGATCCGGGCGCGATGCAGGCCTTTGTCGCCGCGTCCGATCAGGGCGTGAACATCGCGGCCGGCGTGTGGCATCACTACAGCCTCGCGCTGCGCGACATCAGCGATTTTCTCGTGGTCGACCGCGAGGGGCCGGGCGAGAACCTGGAAGAGATCGCGCTCGACGGTTCGATCCTGCTCGCGGCGCCGGAGTGGGCGTGATGGCGCGCCAGGCTTATCGCGCGTCGCTGTTCCACCTGCTCGGCGATCCGCGGGACGGTCCGCCGCCGCTCGAGACCTATTTCGAGGATGGTGTGCTCGTCGTCGAAGACGGCCATGTCGCCGAAGCGGGCGAATGGTCCGCCATCGCGCCGACATTGGGCGCCGATGTCGCGGTGACGCGCTTCGCGGATGCACTGATCGTTCCCGGCTTTATCGACGCGCATGTGCATTATCCGCAGATCGACATGATCGCCTCGCCCGGCGGCCAGCTGCTGGACTGGCTCGCGAACTACACCTTCCCGTCCGAGACGCGCTTCGCCGACCCCAAGGTCGCGGCCGAGACCGCGTCGTTCTTCCTCGATCAGCTGCTGCGCAACGGCACGACCACAGCGCTGGTCTTCGCCACGGTGCACAAAGGATCGGTCGAAGCGCTGTTCGACGCGGCGCTCGCCCGCAACATGCGCCTCGCCGCCGGCAAGGTGCTGATGGACCGCAATGTGCCGTCCGATTTGAGCGACAGCGCCGAGAGCGGTCATGCCGACAGCGCGGCGCTGATCGCGGCGTATCACGGCAGGGGCCGGCTGACCTATGCGGTGACGCCGCGCTTCGCCGCGTCATCGACGGAACGGCAGATGGCGCTGGCGGCGCAGCTGCTCGCCGATCATCCCGGCGTGCTGCTCCACACCCATCTCTCCGAGAACGCCGACGAGATCGATTTCGTGCTGCGCACCTATCCAGGTTGCGCCGATTATCTCGCCGCCTACGAGAAATTCGGCCTTGCCACCGACTGTTCGGTGTTCGCGCATGCCATCCACCTTTCGCCGGACGAGTGGCGCCGCATGGGCGCGCATGGCTCGGCAGTGGCCTTCTGCCCGACCTCGAACCTGTTCCTCGGCAGCGGGTTGTTCGATTTGGCGGCGGCGGAGCAGGCGAATGTCCGTGTCGGGCTCGGCACCGATATCGGCGCCGGGACGTCGCTGTCGCAGCTCCAGACCATGAACGAGGCCTACAAGGTCGGCCAGCTGCGGCGGCAATCTCTCGACGCTTTCAAGCTGTTCTATCTGGCGACGCTGGGCGGCGCCAAGGCGCTGAAGATGGACGCAAAGATCGGCAACTTCGCGCCCGGCAAGGAAGCGGATTTCGCCGTGCTCGACTGGACCGCGACGCCCGTGCTGGCGCGCCGCGCGGCGCAGTCGCGGTCGGTGGCGGACAAGCTGTTTGCGCTGGCGATTCTCGGCGACGACCGTGCCGTGGCGCATACCTATGTGATGGGGGCGAGGGCGTATAGCCGCGCTTAGAGGGCGTGCGTGCTTCGAGGCTCGCTATGCTCGCACCTCAGCATGACGAGATTTGTAGAAGAAAAAAACTCAAGCGTCATCCTGAGGTGCGAGCGTAGCGGGCCTCGAAGGAGGACGCGGCGCGGAACGAAACTAACTTCGCTTCACGTCCAGCCCGCCGCGTTCGCGGATGAAATCCACCACGGTGTCCAGCCCGTGACCGGTCTTGAGGTTGGTGAACACGAAGGGGCGCTCGCCGCGCATCTTCCTGGCATCGCGGTCCATCACCTCCAGGCTGGCGCCGACATAAGGCGCAAGATCGATCTTGTTGATGATCAGCAGGTCCGAGCGCGTGATGCCGGGGCCGCCCTTGCGCGGGATCTTGTCGCCCGCCGCCACGTCGATCACATAGAGCGTGATGTCGGCGAGTTCCGGCGAAAACGTCGCCGCCAGATTGTCGCCGCCGCTCTCGATGAAGATGGCGTCGAGGCCGGGAAATTTCGCGCTCATCTCGGCGACGGCGGCAAGGTTGATCGAGGCGTCCTCGCGGATCGCGGTGTGCGGGCAGCCGCCGGTCTCGA
>CAYXMO010000384.1:0-3487 GCA_964465935.1 uncultured Rhizobium sp. | reverse complement strand
CGGTCGGCGAGATAGAGATAGCCGTCGGCGTCGAACCAGCCGATGTCGCCGATCGATTCCCAGTCGCCGTTGATGACGCGGGGCGTGGCGCCGACATAGCGGTAGCTCGCCGGCAGGCCGACGTCGCGCTTCATATAGATCTCGCCGGTCTCGCCGATGGGCAGTTCCTTGCCGTCGGGCGAGAACGCCTTCATCACCCCGCCCGCCGCGACGCGCCCGACCGAGCCGCGATGCGCCAGCCATTCGGTGCCCGACAGCGTCGTCGAGGCGAGGCCCTCGGTGCCGCCATAGAGTTCCCAGATCACCTCGCCGCCTAGCCACTTGATCCACTCGTCCTTCAGCCAGGCGGGGCAGGGCGCCGCCAGATGCCACACGGTCCTGAGCGACGACAGGTCGTATTGGGCGCGCACCGCCTCGGGCAGGCGCCAGATGCGTCCCATCATCGTCGGCACCAGATAGACCCAGGTCGCCTTGCTGCGTTCGATCTCGCGCAGCGTCGCTTCGGCGTCGAAGCGCGGCATCAGGACCACCGGCGCGCCGATCTGCAAGGCAGGAAACACCGTGACAAAAGGCCCGTTGTGATACATCGGCCCCGGCATCAGCACGATGTCGTCGGATGCGATGCGCCAGAACGCGGCGCCGACGCCGTCCACCAATCCCGCCTGTCCCGACACGATCAGCTTGGGCCGCCCGGTCGAGCCGCCGCTGGTCGGTGCCTTCCACGACGGCGACACCATGTCGGGCAGGTCGCTCTCGTCATGCGAAGCCTCGAGCAGCGCCGGCGCCGACACCACCGGCTTGGTGCTCTCGAACGCCACGTTGCTCACCACGATCGGCGTCTCAGCCAATTCCACGATGGCGTTGAGCTCGGCCAGCGGCAGGCGCGACGACACCGGTTGCGGCACCGCGCCCAGCTTCCACGCCGCATAGCAGGCTTCGATGAACGCCACCGAATTTGGCAGCGCGATGGTGACGAAGTCGCCATGCTTCACGCCGTTCGCCGCCATGCCGCGCGCCATGCGGTTGCTGCGCCGGTGCAGCTCGCGCCAGGTCAGCGACACGTCCTCGCACGCCACCGCGAAGGCATCGGGCTTCTGCGCCGCGATGCGCGCCAGCGCCGCCATGATCGAGATGGGATTGTCGACCGTTCCCGGTTCCGCCACCACGCAACTCCCCGAAATGTTCTTATGGCGCTATCGTCGCGAGCGCCGAGGGCCAAGTCAAATTCTCAAAAAAATCTCCCTCGCCCCCGCGAAGCGGGAGAGAGGGCTGGGGTGAGGGGGCAGTGCCGCTCGGCGCGGTCTTGAATTGGAAGCTTTGCAGTTGCAGTGCGCTCGAAGGGCAGATGCACAGGATCGCATCGTCACCCCCTCACCCTGACCCTCTCCCCCGCTTCGCGAGGGCGAGGGAATGGAGGGAGCTACCGGAACAGCCCGCTGTCGCTCAGCCCGTCGAAGATGAACTGCATCGCCAGCGCCGCCAGCAGCACGCCCGAGACGCGCGCGATGACGTTGGCGCCAGTCTTGCGCAGCACCCGCATCAAAGGCTCCGACAGCAGCATCGCTCCCAGCGTGATCAGGATGATGACGCCCAGCGCCGCCAGCACCCAGGCCGAACCGGCCGGGCCCTTGGCCTTGCTCATCAACAGCACCACCGCCGTCATGCTGCCGGGCCCCGCCGTCAGCGGGATGGCGAGCGGGAACACCGCGACGTCGGTTTGGTGGCTCTGCGCTTCGCTCTCCTCGGTTGGGGTGATGCCGGTGATCGCCGAGTGCTGCGCCAGGAGCAGGTCCGCCGCCACCATCAAGAGCAGCACGCCGCCGGCGGTGCGGAACGCCGGCAACCCGACCCCGATCAGCGCCAGCAGCTGGATGCCGCCGAGCGCGAACGCCACCAGCACCCCGGCCGCCACCGCCATCGACGTGAACGCCATGATGCGGCGGTGTTTGGCGTCGGCGCCGGCGGTCAGGGCCAGGAACATCGACGCGACCTCGACCGGCCCGATGGCGACGAACAGCGTGGTCAGCGCGGTGGGGAAGATGTGGAACATGGCCCCTGTATGCCGTGCCGGCGGGCGCCCGTAAACCGCGCCCACGGCCGGGGCGGCGCAAAGTATTCGTAGCGTATTGCGAGTGTCGTATACTTTACTTAGATTTCGTCCGTTGAGATTGGGGGAAATCGCCATGATGATCGCGCCGAGAAAAGCCATCTACGCGAGCGATGGATTTCTGGGGTCGTTCGACTCCAGCGGCTTCAATTTCAGCACGACAATGGCGGCGGCGGGCGCGATGGACATCGGCAGCTCCGACATCGACACCGTGCTCCTGCCCTTTATCCACCCGGTCGCGCCGGCGGGCGGGCATTTCACCTTCAACTTCCACAATCTGCCCTTCGGCGACATTCAGAGCGTGCTGCCCTATATCGCGCAGCTGCGAAACGGCGTCTTCGGGCCGCCCAAGAAAGTGCTGCTCTCCATGGGCGGCGCCGGCGGCGACGCGGATTTCGTTCTGGCCACAAGCGACCCGGCGATGTTCGCCGCCGATCTGGCCCAGCTCTGTCTCACCTACGGCTTCGACGGCCTCGATTTCGACTATGAGGGGCATTTCGTCGATCCGTCCTGGCCGAACGGCGGCGCCACCGCCCTCGCCACGCTCGCCACCCAGATCAAGACGGCCATGCCCAATTGCATTCTGGTCGCTGCCCCGGCCTTCACCCAGGACGATGCCCAATGGGGTCAGCTTCTGAGCAAGACCGCCGTCACCACGCCGATCGCGGGCAACCTGTTCTCCTGGTTCGGCTTGCAGTTCTACGTGGGCGGCAATGTCGACTGGCAGGGGCAGTTCCAAACCTGGTCGTCGGCGCTGCCGCTGGCGACCGCCAATGTCGGTCCGGCCTTTCTGCAGCCGGGCTGGAGCACCTTCGATCCCGGCACCGCCTTCGACCTCTCCTTGGCGGTGAACAGCCTGGCGAACCAGCCGCAGATGGGCGGCGCGTTCATCTGGAACTACGCCGCGGTCAAAACCTCCGGCATCCCCCTCAGCCAGTGGTCGGCCGGGATGAGCGGCAACGCCGCCTGACGCGGCCGCCTCAGCCTTTGAGAAACCCCACCATCGCCGGGATCGCGGCGCGGTCCTGCAGCATGAACAGGTGCCCGCCGTCGTAGAAGCGCAGCTCGGCGCCCTTGATCCGCGCCGCCATCTTCTCCTGCGCCGCCGGCAGCGCGATGCCGTCGAAGCGCCCGGCCGCGATCAGCACCGGACATCCGATCTGTCCCAGCCGATCATAAGTATCGTGATGCGACCGCGCCTCGATCTGGCGGTGATAACCCATGGCGCGTCCCGGCTCGCCGCCATAAGGATCGGCCGCCGCGAAGGCGACGAACTGCTCGTACTGCTCGGGATTGGCCTTCGCCCAAGCCGCGTCGCGCCGTGTGTCGTTGATCGGAATCATGTGCCGCGCCCGCTCCTCGCGCCCCATATGCTCGATC
>CAYXMO010000383.1:0-3489 GCA_964465935.1 uncultured Rhizobium sp. | reverse complement strand
TGACGCGGCGCGACCTTATGAAACTTGACCCATCCTGCCAAGCGCCGCCATGGTTGCGCATGGCGACGAACAAAAAGCCCGGAAAGTGGCGCGCCCGCACGCTGGCGGTGCGCGGCGGGACGCTGCGTACGCCGTTCCAGGAGACCTCCGAGGCGCTGTTCCTGACTTCGGGCTATGCTTATGAGGCGCCCGAGGAAGCCGAGGCCCGCTTCAAGGGCGAGGCCGACGGCTATCAGTACAGCCGCTTCGGCAATCCCACGGTCACCATGTTCGAGCAGCGCATGGCGGCGCTGGAAGGCGCGCCGGTGGCGCGCGCCACCGCCAGCGGCATGGCGGCGGTGACCGCGACGTTCCTGTGCGCGCTGCGCGCCGGCGATCACGTCGTCGCGGCCAAGGCGATGTTCGGCTCCTGCCGCCATGTGGTGGAGGAAATATTGCCGCGCTTCGGCATCGCCTCGACGCTGGTGGACGGCGGCGACGTCGACCAATGGCAATCGGCGATGCGGGCCGAGACCAAGATGCTGTTCCTCGAAACGCCGTCGAACCCTACGCTGGCGATCGTGGACTTGAAGGCCGTCGCCAAGATCGCGCAGAAGGCGGGGGCGCGGCTGGTGGTGGACAACGCCTTCGCGACGCCGTGCCTGCAGCGGCCGTTCGAATTCGGCGCCGACATCGTGATCCATTCCTCGACCAAATACATCGACGGCCAGGGCCGCGCCCTGGGCGGCGTCATCCTGTGCAAGGAGGATTTCCTCAAGGACCATCTGCAGAGCTTCATCCGCAACACCGGGCCGTCGATCAGCCCGTTCAACGCCTGGGTGCATCTGAAGAGCCTGGAGACGCTCGACCTGCGGATGCGCGCGCATTCGGAAGCCGCGGCGGCGGTCGCCGATTTCCTGAGCGCGCAGAAGAACGTGCTGCGGGTGCTCTATCCGTTCCGGCCCGATCATCCGCAGCACAATCTGGCGCGCGCCCAGATGGAGAGCGGCGGCGGCGTGGTGGCGTTCGAGATCGAGGGCGGCAAGAAGGCGGCGTTCAAGATGGCCAACAAGCTCGGCCTGATCGACATCTCCAACAATTTGGGCGACGCCAAGAGCCTGATCACCCATCCCGAGACCACGACGCACCAGAAGCTGACGCCGGCGGCGCGCGCCGAGCTGGGCGTGACCAGCGGCTTGATGCGCCTGTCGGTCGGCCTCGAAGACCCGGCCGATCTGTGCGAGGACCTGGAGCAGGCGCTGAAAGTCGCGTGAGCGCCGGGTTTCTCGATCCGCTCGTCGACGGCATCGCTGCGTTCCTCCGCGAGATCGGGCTCGATGTCCGCGCCGGCGCCGTTCCGCAAGAAACCGCCCTGCCCGGCATCGACATCGCGCGCGGCGCGCTGGTGATCGACGAGGACAAGCTGCTCCATCCCGGCGATCTGCTGCACGAAGCGGGGCACCTGGCGGTGGTGCCGGCGGCGCGGCGGTCCGCGTTCCATCACGACGCCGGCAACGACCCTGCCGAGGAGATGATGGCGCTCGCCTGGTCTTACGCCGCGGCGCTGCATCTGCGGATTGACCCGGCCGTCGTGTTCCACGAGGCGGGCTATCGCGGCGGCGCGGCGGCGATCCGCGCGGCGTTCGAACAGGGGCATTACATCGGACTGCCGATGCTGGACTTCGTCGGCCTGGCTTACGAGGGCAAGCGCCCGATACCGCCCGGCGCTAAACCCTACCCTGAGATGATCCGCTGGCTTGCGCCCTAAAATAAAGGCGGACAACACTTACGTGCCGCCCGCCCTGGCTACCCACGCGGCGCCGTGAACCGGCGGCATCCCGCCGAGCCCTGTCGGACACGCATCGCTTCGTCCCCACAATCGCCTAAAGGATCGCCTTGTGCTGCCAGACCGCCGATGACGGCGCGGGAACCACAAGTGCCGAACCAATGGGTGAGCACGAGCGCGCACCCTGGATCTGTATGCTCATGCTGCACGCGGTTAGAACATCGTGTCCTCGAGTGTTTCGTCGAAGGAGAGGTAAGGGCGCGCAAGGGTTTTATTAGTTGCGATGGGAATTTTTCTTTTCGGCGGAAAACAGCGAAAAAATCGCGCGCGGTGGATTCTGTATCCACAGGGGGCTCAAAATGGGGTGGGTGAGTTGGAGGCGCGATTGCGATTTCGGGACGAGCAAAGATAACCTCTCCCGCACTCGCGGGAGAGGTCGGCGAGCGAAGCGAGACGGGTGAGGGGCCGCAGCCCCGCGCTCGTCCCCTCACCCGGAAATGCTTCGCATTTCCGACCTCTCCCGCAAGCGGGAGAGGTTGCCATGACCGAACATCACGCCGCCGTTCGTTGGACGCGCACCTCCGCCGATTTCACTTACGACTCCTACAACCGCGCGCATGAGGTTTCGTTCAAGGCCGGCGCCATCCGCTATCCGGCTTCGGCGGCGGCGAAGTTCAAGGGCGACGACGACCGCGTCGATCCGGAGGAGGCCTATGTCGCGTCGCTCAGCGCCTGCCACATGCTTACCTTCCTCGCGATCTGCGCGCGCAAGCGGATCGTCGTCGACTCCTATGAGGACGATGCCGTCGGCATCATGGAGAAGGGTTCCAATGGGAAATTGTGGGTATCGCGCGTCACGCTGCGGCCGCGCATCGTCTTCGGCGGCGGAACTTCGCCCGATGCCGAGGGCTTGCGCGAAATTCACCACCTTTCCCACGGCGAATGCTTCATCGCCAACTCGGTAAAGACCGACGTGTCGGTGGAGACACACCCATAAGGTGTCGTTAACGAGCGCCTAACCGTGGCCTTGCACGGGCGCGCCGCGCTGCCGATACTTGCGCCATGTACGAACGTTCGACTCGCAACATCCGCGTCGCCGTCCAGCCGGCCTTCCTCGACGATCAATCCGATCCGGGCGAGCAGCGCTATATGTGGTCCTACACCGTCACGATCGAGAACAAGGGCTCGGAGACGGTGCAGCTGTTGGCGCGCCACTGGCATATCACCGACGGGCGCGGCACGGTCAAGGAAGTGAGCGGCGAAGGCGTGGTCGGGGCGCAACCGGTGATCGCGCCGGGACAGAAATTCCAGTACACCAGCGGCTGCCCGCTGCCCACGGCGTCCGGCTATATGAGCGGCAAATACCGCATGCGCTCCAGCTCCGGCGAAGCGTTCGAGGCCGAGATACCTGCGTTTCTGCTGGAAAGCCCCCACGAACAGCGGCAGATTCACTAGTCCGGCTTGAAGGCTCACGCAGCGGAAAGCGCGTTGGAGCGTTGCAAATCCATGGGTTCCGCCGGAGCCCGTGGAAGGCTAAAACATCGGCCTTCCCCCTTCGTGAGACCAACGTATGTCCGAGTCCAAATCCCCGCTTCGTGCCGTCGCCGGCGGCATCAAGCGCCCGACGCGCCAGCAAGCCGAGGAAGCCATCCGCACCATGCTGCTATGGGCCGGCGACGATCCGGCGCGCGAAGGCTTGCGCGACACGCCGGCGCGCGTGGCGC
>CAYXMO010000382.1:0-3510 GCA_964465935.1 uncultured Rhizobium sp. | reverse complement strand
CGCCGGTGGACCACACGCCGGCCAGATACGCCGCGAGGCTGGCGACGAACAGCGCGGCGGGCCCGAACTTCCACAGGATCAACCACGCGAAGGGCAGGGCGGCGGCGCTGGCGACCGTGCCGGGCGCCACGGGCGCGCGGCCGACGCCGAACACAGTGGCGAGCAGCGCCGCGATCATGACTTGGTGTGCAGGACGTACATGTTGGCCGGCGAGTTCTCGAGCACGCCGCCGGCGGACCGATACAGCGCATTGCCGGCCTCGTTCTCGGGATCGGTCAGCACCCACATTTCGCGCCAGCCCCGCTCTTTGGCGAGGTCTTTCAGGAAATCCAGAATGGCGCGCGCCGCGCCTTTGCGCTGGTGCGCTTCGACGGTATCGACCTCGTAGATCAGAAAGTCCGTCGCTTCGAAGCGGTGCAGAACATGGCCGTAGATCCGGCTCATCACCGCGCTGTCCCGATCGAGCGCCACCACCATCACATAAGTCGGCTCGCGCAGGAGCATCGCGGCGCGGTCCTCCGACAAGGCGCCGGGATAAAACGCGTCTTCGGCGCGCCGCATCAGGGTTTCGTCGCCGGGCTTCAGCAGGACGATCTTCATCTAGGGCAGCCTGACGGTGGCAACCGCCTGGGCGGCGAGGCCTTCGCGCCTGCCTTCGAAGCCGAGACCTTCGGTGGTGGTGGCTTTGATGCTGACGCGGCCAGGATCAAGCTTGAGAATCTCGGCGACGCGCGCGCGCATCGCCTCGCGGTGCGGACCGACCTTGGGGCGCTCGCAGACGATGGTGATGTCGCAGTGGACGATGGCGCCGCCCTTGTGGCGAACCAGGGACGCGGCGTGATCGAGGAATTTCCACGACGGCGCGCCGCGCCAGCGCTCGTCGCTGGGCGGAAAGTGCTGGCCGATATCGCCCTCGCCGATGGCGCCGAGGATGGCGTCGGTGAGGGCATGCAGGCCGGCGTCGGCGTCGGAATGGCCTTCCAGCGCGTGATCGTGCGGCACCTTGATGCCGCACAGCCAGACGTGATCGCCCGGTGCGAAGCGGTGCACGTCGTAGCCCATGCCGGTGCGGCTCTCGCCCAGCCGTGCGCGCAGATGCGCTTCGGCGATGGCAAAGTCCTCTGGCGCGGTGACCTTCATGTTCACGTCTTCGCCCGCGACGGCCACGACTTGCAAGCCCGCAAGACCGGCCAGCGCCATGTCGTCGGTCAGATTCTCGCGCGCGAATTTGCGGTGGGCCTCGAAGATCGGCGCGAAGCGGAAGCCCTGCGGCGTCTGGGCCCGCAGCAGCCCGTCGCGCGGCACCAGCACCCAGGCGGCGCCCTCGCGCTTGCGCAGCGTGTCGGCGACCGGCACGTGCGGCACGGCACCCTCGGCGCCGCCTTCGAGCGCCGCGATGACATTGTCGATCACCTTCGCGCCGACCAGCGGGCGGGCGGCATCGTGGATCAGGACGTAGTCCGGTCGGCGATGAGCGAGGGCTTCCAAGCCGTGCATCACCGAGTGCTGCCGCGTCGGGCCGCCCGCGAGCACTGGCAGCAGGCCGAGACCGGCTGCCGTCTCGGCATAGTGCCCGTCATCGGCGGCACCGATCACGACTTGGATCATGTCGACCTTGGGATGGGCCGCGAACGCCTCCAGCGTCCAGCGCAGGATCGGTTTGCCGAGGAGTGGCGCGTACTGCTTGGGCACGGCGCCGCCGGCGCGTTCGCCTCGACCCGCGGCGACCACTAGTACGGCGATGCCCGGCATGTTTCCTCCGCTCAGGCCGCAGTGGGTAGCACGAAAGCCAGCCCCGCTCTGGAAAACTCTCGTGTCTACCGCGCCGCAACATTACTGTTGCCTAGTTTGTGAACAATGTCATACGATGCTCAAGTAATAGGCACGAGAGACCTTGTGGAGCGGCGGCAGAGGGATTTCATGGATGGCGCCGCCATGGCGGCGATCGCCGGGGCGCTGCCGATGCCGCTGCTGGTCATCGGCGAGCCTCAGAACATCGCCTTCGTCAATCCGGCGGCCGAACAGTTCTTCGACACTGGTGCCGGAATCCTGATCCGCCAGAGTCTCACCGAGCTGGTGCCGTTCGGCAGTCCGCTCATCCAGCTCGTGGCGCAGGCGCGCGAACGCGGCGCCTCCGTCAGCGAGCGCAATGTCGACCTGACGACGCCGCGCAACGGCGAGCGCGTCGCCGACGTGATCGTCACGCCGCTCACCGAACCGGATGGTGCCGTGGTCGTCATTCTTCAAGAGCGCAGCCTGGCGCAGCGCATCGACCGCCAGCTTCTGCATCGCGGCGCGGTGCGCTCGATGCACGGCATGGCGGCGGTTCTAGCGCATGAGATCAAGAATCCGCTCGCCGGCATCCGCGGCGCCGCGCAATTGCTCGAAGAATCGGGCACCGAAGCCGACAAGACACTGACGCAGCTCATCTGCGACGAAGCCGACCGCATCCGCGCCCTGATCGACCGTATGGAGTCGTTCGGCGATACGCGGTCTTTTCCGCGCGCGCCGGTCAACATCCACGAAGTGCTGGACCGGGTGCGCAAGGTCGCCGAATCGAGCTTCGCCAAGGGCGTCGCGATCATCGAGACCTTCGACCCCTCGCTGCCAGCCGTGCTCGGCGATCATGACCAGCTCATCCAGGTGTTCATGAACCTGGTGCGCAATGCCGCCGATGCGCTGCCGGAAAGCGGCGGCGAGATCACGCTGACCACCGGCTACCGGCCTGGCGTCCGCTTCGGCGCCGCGGTGGCGGGCGAGCGGCTCAGCCTGCCGCTGGAAGTAACGGTGCGCGACAACGGTTCGGGCGTGCCTGCCGATCTCATGCCGCACATCTTCGATCCCTTCGTGACCACCAAGCCGCGCGGCTCCGGCCTCGGCCTGGCGCTGGTCGCCAAGATCGTCGGCGACCACGGCGGCGTCATCGAGTGCGACTCGGGGCCGCGCCGCACAATTTTCCGCATCCTGCTGCCCAAGGCGGCGGATCCGAGCGAAGGAGGCTGACGTGCCGGCCGGCTTGATCCTTATCTGCGACGACGACTCGGCGATCCGCACCGTGCTGAACCAGGCGCTGGGGCGCGCCGGCTACGACGTGCGCACCACCGGCACGGCCGCCGGGCTGTGGCGCTGGGTGTCGGCCGGCGACGGCAATCTGGTGATCACCGACGTCGTCCTGCCCGACGAGAACGGTTTCGACCTGATCCCGCGGATCAAGAAAATCCGCCCCGAATTGCCGGTGGTGGTCATGAGTGCACAGAACACCATCCTGACCGCGATCACCGCGACCGAACGCGGCGCCTTCGACTATTTGCCCAAGCCGTTCGACCTGAAGGAGCTGACGGCGGTGGTGCAGCGGGCGCTGGCCAGCCCGGGCACGCGCCGGGACGCCTCGCCGGAGCCCCGCGGCGGCGATCAATTGCCGCTGATCGGCCGCTCGCCGGCGATGCAGGAGATCTATCGCGTCATCGCGCGGCTGACGCAGACCGACCTGACCGTGATGATCATGGGCGA
>CAYXMO010000381.1:0-3523 GCA_964465935.1 uncultured Rhizobium sp. | reverse complement strand
GCGGCGTTGCGCCATGCACGGCACGGAAGACGCGGATGAGATGGAACGGCGAGAGTGCCGCCGCAGCAGCAGCACCGTCCAGCGTCGCGCCCCGGCGGGTCTGCAGCAGATAGCTTTCGGCGCGGGCGATGCGGCGCAGCAATTCCTCGCGTGTCGCACGGCGCAGGCTGGGCAGGCGGCGCAGCATCGCCCGGCGCTCCTGGGCCAGCGCCACGACGTCGCCGAGCAGCGCCAGCGCCAGCTCGCTCAGCGTGTCGCCGTCGGGCTCGCTTTGCTGGGCTTCGTCGCGCAGCCGCGTCAGCGCGGCTTGCAGCGCGGCCGGCGGCGACCCTGCGACGGAGGGGACTTCGCCGAACGTCTCGCCGGTGCCGGTATGCGCGCGCCAAGCCGCGTCGGCGAGCGGGCGCGCGAAGAACACGACGAAGCTTTCCGATGGCTCGCGCATGGCAAGGCAATAGGGCTGGCCGCGGTTGAGCAGGAGCTGAGTGTTGCCGGCGAGCGCGAAGCTCTTGCCCTCGCTGCGGTAGTGGGCGCGGCCCTGCGGAATCCATTTGAGCGACAACTCCGGTTCGTCGCCGCCGCCTTCATAGCGTGCGCCCTTGGCATTGAGGATCGCGATGTCCGCGCCTTGTCCCTCGCCGAACTGCAGCCGCCGCGCCCGCGACGGCGCGATCAGGTCCGGCTGGTCGAGAAGAAGCATGATGGACATCGTGCGACGCCAACTCCCGCGCCAATGTTAGCCGCATCCCGGCACGATGGACACAGCCCCGCTTTGTCGTCCATGCAAGGTCTCAGTCGATCACCCCGGCGCGGCACGCTGGCTCAGCAGCCAACCGCACAGGATCGCCAGCCACAGAAAGAACGCTGCCAGCGCCCCGCGCTGGAAGAACCCGCGATAGTCGCCCTGCAGCGGCCAGAACGCCATGACCAGCACGGCAATCCCCGCCACCAGAGACGGCGGGAACCAGGCTTGCAGCGCCGCCGTGCCGCGCGCCGCCAGCGCGAAGAACAACGGCGCTAGCGCAACGCACAGAAAGCCGGTCAGCGCAAAGATCAAATGCAGCTTGTTGGGCAGAAGCGTCAGGTCCGTTGGGTCGCCCCGCCATGGCGACATCGCCGTCGCGGCCAGACCGATGCCACCCAGCACCAACATCGCCGCGCCGGCCATCGACCAGGCCGCCGGGCCAAATGCACGCCCAAGTGCAATCGCGGACGCCGCGGTGAACAAGCCGGCGGGAACGATCCCACCCCAGTTCATCCATACAGCGTTCGGCGCGCCAACGGCGCCCAGATCGCTCAGCGTGTTTCTCAGTTGCGAATATTCCGGCCGCTGTGAAGCGACCAGGATCGTTGCGGCCGTCAGCAACAGCGGACTGGCGATACCGGCGACCGCGGACCACATGTCGAGAGATTTCATCGCGTTGCTCCGTTCAACCCAGCGCCGCTGGCGGCATGGGGAAGCGGTAAGGCACCCAACCGGCTTGAAGGCCGAGTTCTGCCGCCACCTCCGCCACGGTTTCCGGGGTGAAACCGTAGGAGCGAATGCGCGCGACGCGGCCATCTTCCTCCTCCAGGCGCGTGATCCCCTGGAGCGTGCCGCCGTGCGACGGCGGCATCAGGCCGAGAACGAGGGTCTCGCCGCCAAAGTCGACGATCCGGTTTTGCCATTTCGGCGGACGCATGTCCGCCGGCAGCTCGGGATGCACATTGACCGATTGCCAGAGCCAGCTGCCTTTGCGCTCGAATTGCGCCCGGCCCGACTCGATCAGGACCGGCGGCATCTCGATCACCGCCGTGTCGAGCATGAGCGCGAGGAGGCCCCGAAGATCGGCGGCATCGAGACATTTGACGAATTTCTCGACCAATGCGGGTGGGGCCGAGCGACGGCGCGGTGCCGCCGGGTCCTTGAGCGCGCTGCGGCCGCGATGCAGCGCGGCCTTCACCGCGTTCTCGGTCGTCGCGAGCATTTCGGCGATGTCCTTGAGGCTCATGTCGAACACCTCCTTGAGGACCAGCGCGGCGCGCTCCTGCGGCGCCAGCGACTCCATCAGTTGCGCCGCCGCGTTGCGTACGCCCACGGGATCGCCGGGTCGCGCCTCTGGCGGCGAAGCGGTCACCGCCTGGCTCGCCAGGACATCGAGCCCGGTCACGCGCCGGCGATGCGTGTCGATCCACAGATTGGTCGCAATGCGGACGAGATAGCCTTTCAGGTTGGGGACAGGGCCCTGGATGCGGCCGAGCGCGACGAACCCTTTGAGCAGCGTGTCCTGAACGAGATCCTCGGCATCCCAGATGTCGCCCGTGAGCTTTCGGCAATAACGGTGCAGGTCGGGCCTGAGCGGCACGAGCGCGTCGATATAGGCATTGAAGGCATCCCGCGAGGTGAGCCGTACCGAATCCGGGACTTCCACATTCTCCATCGCCTGCTCCCGCTTGTTTCGACATAATGACGGACGGGATCGCGGCCAGGATACGGACCTTGACGTTCCGGAAAATGATCCTATCTCCAAAACCGTGCCGCGTGGTTCTGCCGCGCCGTTCCGTGCGCGTTCGGCGCAACGACGAAGGAAAGCGATTGCTATCTTAGAACAATGGGTTGAGCCTAGAATTCGGGAATTGAATTCGAGTTTTGCGCAAGGGAAGGGGGTATCGAAAATCTGAGGTTCGAATAGCGAAATAAAGACATGCATATTTCTTTATATGCTGTTGCGAGACCTCCGGACCGCTGCTATACCGCCCGCGCAATTGAAGGACCCCTGCCCCATGGCCGATCAACACGACTACGTCGTCAAGGACATCACGCTCGCCGAATGGGGCCGCAAAGAACTGGCCATCGCCGAGGTCGAGATGCCCGGCCTGATGGCGACGCGCGCCGAATTCGCCAAGGCGCAGCCGCTCAAGGGCGCACGCATCGCCGGCTCGCTGCACATGACGATCCAGACCGCGGTGCTGATCGAGACCCTGAAAGCGCTCGGCGCCGACATCCGCTGGGCCTCGTGCAACATCTATTCGACCCAGGACCACGCCGCGGCGGCGATCGCGGCGGCCGGCATCCCGGTGTTCGCGATCAAGGGCGAGAGCCTGAAGGACTATTGGGACTACACCCGCAAGATCCTCGAATGGAGCGACGGCGGCACCCCGAACATGATCCTGGACGACGGCGGCGACGCCACCATGCTCGTCCATCACGGGTTGCGGGCCGAGAAGGGCGACACCGCCTTCCTCGACAAGGCGACCAACGAGGAAGAGGAAGTCTTCTTCGCCCTCATCAAGCGCACGCTGAAGGAAAAGCCGGGCTGGTTCGCGCAGCTGGCCAGGAACATCAAGGGCGTCTCGGAAGAGACCACCACCGGCGTGCACCGCCTCTACATCATGGAGAAGGAGGGCAAGCTCCTTTTCCCCGCGATCAACGTCAATGACAGCGTCACCAAGAGCAAGTTCGACAATCTCTACGGTTGCCGCGAGAGCCTGGTCGACGGCATCCGCCGCGGCACCGACGTGATGATGGCCGGCAAGGTCGCGA
>CAYXMO010000380.1:0-3534 GCA_964465935.1 uncultured Rhizobium sp. | reverse complement strand
CCGGCTGCGCCCTGCCCTTGTTCGCCTCGAACACCAAGTTCGACAGCGGCACCGGCTGGCCGAGTTTCTGGCAGCCCCTGCCGCACGCGATCGAGACCACCAGCGACAATTCCTGGATCGAGACCCGGACCGAAGTCCATTGCCGGCGCTGCGGCGGCCATCTGGGCCATGTCTTCGACGACGGCCCCAAGCCCACCGGCCTGCGCTATTGCATGGACGGTGTGGCGCTGGCGTTCAA
The DNA here is from genome assembly GCA_964465935.1 of uncultured Rhizobium sp. Classification (GTDB taxonomy): domain Bacteria; phylum Pseudomonadota; class Alphaproteobacteria; order Micropepsales; family Micropepsaceae; genus Rhizomicrobium. The sequence continues at coordinate 3,296 of CAYXMO010000380.1, read as the reverse complement.
AGCCGCTTGAGAAAATCCTCCCCCTAAAAGGGGGAGGTCGATCCGCGAAGCGGATCGGGAGGGGGCAGTCTGCCGCTTGCTCGACGTCCCCTCCCCGAACGGCTGCGCCGTTCGACCCTCCCCTTTCAGGGGAGGGATTTGCTCGTCACAATGGGCCCATGGCGACGTTCGAATCCGGCCGGCTCTCGATAGCCTATGACGACATCGGCGGCCCGGGCGAGGGCCGCCCGATGATCCTGGTCCACGGCTTTACCTCCAACCGCACCGAGAACTGGCGGCGGCTGGGCTGGTATGGCGCGCTGGAGCGGCGGCGCATGCGCTGCATCGCGCTCGACATGCGCGGCCATGGCGAAAGCGCCAAGCCGCACGATCCGTCGGCCTATGGCCGCGAGGCGATGGCCGGCGACATCCTGAACCTGATGGACCATCTGGGTGTCGAGCGGGCGCATCTGCTCGGCTTCTCGATGGGTTCGCGGCTGGCGCTGGCGGCGGCGCTGCAAGCGCCCAAACGTTTCGCGACCCTGACCGTCGGCGGCATCGGCGAGAAGCTGTTCGAGCCGCGCACCTTCAGCGGCAATCCGATGGCCGAGGCGATGGAAGAGCCCGACATCGAGAAGATCAAGGAGCCGATGCTCAAAAGCTTCCGCCAATTCGCCGACGACCAGGGCGAGGATCGCCTGGCGCTGGCGGCGCTGACGCGGGCCAAGGACGAGCCGCTCACCAAGGAAGAACTGGGCAAACTGGAGGTGCCGGTTCTGGTCGTCGCCGGCGCCCGCGACGAGTTGGCGGGCGATCCGCAGCCCTTGGCCGATGTCTTCCGCGACGGGCGCGCCGTGCGCGTTCCCGGCGTCGATCATTTCTCGATCATCGGCCACGCGCTGTTCAAGGCCAGCGTGTTCGACTTCCTGGACGGCGCGATCTAACCGGCTGCTTCCAGCCATTGCAGCGAGAACAGCCGCTCCGCATCGGTCCATACCGCGCGCGGCGCATAGCCTGCTTCCGCCACCAGGGCGTGAAAACTTTCGAGCGTGTATTTGTGGCTGTCCTCGGTGTGGATGGCCTCGCCTTCCGCGAAGGTCACCGTCTCGCCGGCGATGCGCACGCGCTGACGGCGGCGGCTGATCAGGTGCATCTCGATGCGTTGCGCCGCCGGATTGTAGAACGCGTAGTGCGCGAAGGCATCGGCGTCGAAATCGGCCCCGAGCTCGCGATTGGCGCGCAGCAGCAGGTTCTTGTTGAACGCCTCGGTGATGCCCCGCGCGTCGTTGTAGGCGGCGTGCAGGACCGCAGGGTCCTTGGCCAGATCGACGCCGATCAGCAGCGGTCCGCCGTCCAGCGTCGCGCGCGCGTTGCGCAGGAACGACACCGCTTCGGCGCGCGAGAAATTGCCGATGGTCGAGCCGGGAAAGAAGCCGACTCGGTGCATGGCGCTGCATTCCAGCGGGCCCAGCGCGATCGGGCGCGTGAAATCGGCGACGATGGGATTGACGCAGACCTGCGGATATTCGGCTTCCAGCGTGGTCGCGACCTCCATCAAATAGTCGCCCGAGATATCGATCGGCACATAAGTGCGCGGCTTGGTCATCGCATCGAGCAGCAGCCGCACCTTGCGCAGCGAGCCGGCGCCGAACTCGACCAGCTCGACATCGCTGCCCAGGCGCGCCGCGATCTCGCCGATATTCGCGCTCAGGATCGAAAGCTCGGTGCGCGTCGGATAATATTCGGGCAGCGCCGTGATGGCCTCGAACAATTGCGAGCCGGCGGCATCGTAGAAGAACTTGCTCGGGATGCGTTTGGGCGTGGCGCGCAGGCCCAAGAGCAGCTCGCGCGCGAAGGCGTTCTGCCGCTCGCGGGCGATGATGGCATAGGCAGCGGGGCTCATAGGTCTCCTGCGAGGCGGATGCCGCTGAACTGCCAACGCGCGGCGGGGGGAAAGAAGTTACGATAGGTCGGGCGGATATGGCCCGGCGGCGTCGCGGCGGAGCCGCCGCGCAGCACGATCTGGCCGCTCATGAACTTGCCGTTGTACTCCACGACTTCGCCGTCGAACGCTTTGAAGCCGGGATAGGGATCGTAGGACGAACGCGTCCACTCCCACACCATGCCCTGCCCGGCGATTTGGCCCGATGCGGCCTCCCATTCGAATTCCGTCGGCAAGCGTGCCCCCGCCCAGGCGGCATAGGCCGCGGCTTCGTAGAAGCTGAGATGGGAGACGGGGGCGTGCGGTTCAAGCGCCTGGCGGCCGCGCAAGGTGAACTCCTGCCACGCGTTGGCAGTAGCCAGCCAATAAAGCGGCGCGTTCAGGTGTTCGCGCTGGACCAGGGCCCAGCCGTCGCTCAGCCAGAATTCGGGGCGCCGGTAGCCGCCGTCTTCGATGAAGGCGAGATATTCGGCGTTGCTGACCGGCCGCGACGCTATGCGGAACGGCCGCAGCAGGACCTCATGGCGCGGGCCTTCATTGTCGAAGGCGAAGCCTTGGCCGTCATGGCCGATCGGGACGATGCCGCCGCGATGTTCGATCCAGGACAGCGGCGATGCGGCCGGCGCGGCGTGCGCCTTGCCGCTATAGGCCGGCAGCAACGGGTTGATCGAGAAGGCATGCTTGATGTCGGTGAGGATCAGCTCCTGGTGCTGCTGCTCGTGATGCAGGCCGAGGGTGATGAGCGGCGCGACCTCGCTCGCGCGCTCCTCGATAAGCTTGGCCATCGCCTCGTCGACATGCAGGCGGTATTCGCGGATGTCGTCGAGCGGCGGACGGCTCAGCATGCCGCGCTGCGGCCTGGGATGACGCGGGCCCAGACCCTCGTAATAGGAATTGAAGAGATAGGCATAAGCCGGATCGAAGACGCGGTAGCGCGGTTCGAACTTGCCGAGCACGACGGTCTCGAAAAACCAGGTCGTATGCGCCAGATGCCACTTCGTCGGGCTGGCGTCCGGCATCGATTGGATGTTGTGGTCTTCGGCGCTGAGCGGCGCGGCCAGCGCCTCGGTATAGCGCCTGACCTGCGCATAGTCGGCCAACAGCGTCGGCTCCGCCGCCGCACCCGCTGCGGCGGGCAGGATCGCTTCCTTGGCCATCGGCTGGGATTACCCTTCTCTGCGTCACGTCAACGGTACGATAGCAGGAAAGTTCCCCTGGTTCTGTCAGTAGCTTGCCAGCATGACCGGCTTGTCGCGATAGAGCGCCGGCCAGACCCGCTTGAGCGCCGCGATCTTGGGCAGGTCATTGTACACAATGTAGGGGTAGTTCGGGTTTTTGATCAGGAAATCCTGGTGATAGCCCTCGGCGGCGTAGA
>CAYXMO010000379.1:0-3546 GCA_964465935.1 uncultured Rhizobium sp. | reverse complement strand
TCGATCGGCAACGGCACGCGCTCGTTCGAGCTCAAGGCGCTGTTCCAGAAGAATTTCCTGAACGACCGGCTGCGCCTCGTGCTCAACATCAACGCCGAAGACCGCTGGGAAAAGAACGCGCTCGGCCACTACGACGAGAGCAGCGCGCTCGAATTCTTCACCGGCGCGTCCTACAACGTCACGCCGGAATGGAGTGTCGGCGCCGAACTCGACAATGAGCGCGGCTTCGACGGACTCATCATCGGCGGCGCTTCGACCTACGCCGAGAACGCCTATTTCCTCGGCCCGACGGTGCAATATGCCGGGCACCCTTTGCGCGTTGTGCTCGGCGTCCAGGCGCAGCTGCCCTGGGCCAGCGACCCGACCCACACCCCCGGCGCGATCGACAACGGCTATCTCGCCGGCGCCGAACGCTTCCGCGCCCGCCTGCGCGTCTCGGCGGACTTTTGAACCTTGAAGGAGCCATCACGGATGCGACGCACTGTAATCGCGCTGCTCATGCTGGCGGCCGTGCCCGCAATGGCGGCCGACAACACCGCAACCCTCACGCTCAAGAACCACCGCTTCACGCCGGCCGAAATCCATGTCAAGGCCGGCACGCCGACGACCGTGACGTTGATCAATCTCGACGCCGAAACCGAAGAATTCGATTCGACGTCGCTGAAGATCGAGAAGGTGGTTTCCGGCGGCGCCACCGGCGTCATGCGGTTTCGTCCTTTGGCGCCGGGGCGCTATCCCTTCATGGGCGAATTTCATGCCGACACCGCGCAGGGTGTGGTGATCGCCGAATAGGGAGAACGCCTGCGGAGGCCCGCGCCAGCGAAAGCGCGTGGGCCGCCTGCCGCCGTGGCGACCTGTTCGAGAAGCGAACCCGCCGCATGCACGCATGGGCTGCGCATTGCGGTCGGGTCAGCCAGCCGGCATGGGTCCTTCCGTTCGAGCCCGCTCACGGTGCTGCGGCCGATCCAGGTTCAGCCCAGGCATCGTAGGGATGGCGCTCAAAGCCATAGTCGAGGGCATTTCGCCTTTTTCGCCGTCGGCAAATACGGCGCCCTCAAAGCTAACCACGCAGCGTCTGGGCGAGCGCCGTGCGAAGCTCGCCGCCCTTGGCGTCTCGAAACGCGATACAGCGGTCGATCTGCTCTTCGGCCTGGGCAAGCGTGCGCGGGGTCCCCGGAAGGGTCGCGGTCCTCTGGCGGAAGAACCACTCGGCCTGGGCGCGCGTGAGCTGATCGCAGGCGTCGCCGAGGATCAGCGGCGTGCGTAACATGCCGGGCGGCGAGAGACGATCCAGCAGCGCAGGATAGTTTTCGGTGAACCAATTCCACAGGACCGCGCGCGAAGCGTAGTCGGCCTGCATCCCGGTGTAGATATAGGTCAGTTCGCCGGCGCGAACCTGCGGTGTGAGCGCCAGCGCCAGCAAGCTCTTGAGCGGAGCCGGATCGTCGGAGCCAGACACGGCGTAGATCACGCTCCGCCGGAAATACTCGTCCTTGGAGGCGACGAACGCAGCAAGGATGCGGTCGGCATAGGGCGCGCCATCCTGCAATAGGGCTGCACGCATCGCCTCCTGGAGCAGGTCCGGACTGATCCCACTCTTGGCGAAATCGCCGGTGGCGAGATAGCGTTCGGCCGAGCCGGCTAGTGCTTCCGTTGTTCGCGGGTCCCGTGCCTCTTCGACCATCAGTTGCAAGAGTGCGATGCGGGCAAGCGAGTCGTCGGGCGTCTCTCCCGCCTTCGGTGCCAAGCCGATTGCCGCAAGCCTTTCACCGAAGGTGCGGGCGACGAAGGCCCGATAGGTTGGAAGGTCGGCGTCGGTGAGAACCTTGGCGCGGAGGGCGTGCAGCGCGTCTCTCATATCTGTCAGAAGATCCCACTGGGCCACGGGAGCCAGCACCTGGATGGCGCGGAACAGCTGTTGTGCCGAGGCACGACCCGCGTGCAGTCCCGCATTGACGTTGTGGAAGACCGTCAATTGGTCCGCTGGGCTCATCTGCGGCGCCGTCTGGATCAGCGCGTCCAGGGCAGCTTCGGAGAGCAGAAACCGATAATAGCCGGTTCCCTGCGCATTGGGCATCAGCGCGACCGGGCAGGTTGCTCCCGCCGGTGCGACGAGCTGCGAGCCGTCGATCAGCGAGCAGACGCTTGATCCGTTGACCGCATAGCACATCGGTATTTGCCAGGATCGGGCCGGCATCGCTCTGCCGATCTGCGCATACATGACCGGCGTGGCGCGAAACCGGAACTGCGAACCCGAGCAGTCGGTCGCGATGTCCACCGCCGGAATGCCCGCCTGGTTGAGGAAGGAGTCGAAAGCGGCGGCCAGTTCAGGCTTGCCCGCCGCAAGCGCGATCTCCTGGATGAAGTCGTGCGCCGACGCGTTGCCGTGCGCGTACTTGTTGAGATAGGTGCGAATGCCGCGCTGGAAGACCTCAGGCCCGACGAAATTTTCGAACATTGCCAGGATCGCCGCGCCCTTGTCGTAGGTGATCCGGTCGAACGCGTTTTCGATGTCGTGCGGATTGTTCACCGGCTGGCGCACGCGCCGCGCCGAAGGCAGTTCGTCCAGGTCCATCACATGCAGATTGCTGCCCAGCGTGCCGCGCGCGAAATCCTCTTCCGGCACGACCTCCGCCGCGATCTTGCTCTGCATCCAGCGCGCAAAGGACTCGTTGAGCCACAGGTCCTCCCACCAGCGCGGCGTGACGAGGTCGCCGAACCACTGATGGGTGATCTCGTGCGAGACGACGGAGAGGCCGAGCCGGCGCTGGTCGATGGGCGAGGTCGGATCGACAAGCAGCAATTGCTGCCGGAACGTGATCGCGCCCGCGTTCTCCATCGCGTTGGAGGCGAAATCCGGCACCGCGATCAGATCGAGCTTCTGAAACGGATAGGCGATGCCGAAATAGCTTTCGAGCGAGGCCACGATCTTGTGCGCCAGCGACAGGGTGTAAAGCATCCGCTGTCCCTTGCCGCGCGTCGTCACGCCGCGCAGATGCAGAGGGTGATCGCGGACCGCGTTCGCGGCGATATCGCCGCCGTCCATGATATCCAGCGGGCCGACCACGAAGGCAACCAGATAGGTCGGCAGCGGCTGTGTCGGCTCGAAGCTGCGCCGGACCAGGCCGTTGCCCAGATCGCTTGATGCGGCGAGCGGTGTGTTGGTCACGACCTCGTCGGCCTTTGGCGCGGTGATCGTGATCTGGAACGGGGTCTTGAAGCCAGGCTCGTCGAAGGACGGGAAAGCGCGGCGGGCGCGGATCGGTTCGAACTGCGTGAAGGTATAGGCCTGCCCGCCATCCATGACCTTGTAGAGGCCGAACAGGGAGTGGCCGAACGGCGCATCGTAATCGAACGCCAGGGTCACCGGCCCCGCTGGCACGTTTTCCGAAAACGTCAGAAGCACGACGCCGGACGGATCGACCTGCTTGTAGATGCCGCTCACCGCCCGGCCATCGGCGAGCTTGGCGCGGACGGAGCGCACATGGAGGCCTAGTCCGTGCAGAAACAGGCTGCGTTGCGGCTGTTTCAGCGCGATGTCGATCT
>CAYXMO010000378.1:0-3557 GCA_964465935.1 uncultured Rhizobium sp. | reverse complement strand
CGCGGAAAAGCTCAGCGATTCGAGCGTCTTGCGGGTTGCTCATGGCCTCTTTGGGGTGCGATTCGAGGCGACTTTGGGCCAGAAATAATAGTACGGCAACCGAGCGCTTCGGCTAGAACGGCGCCATGAACGGCACTCTCGAATCCAGGGCGGCAGCGGGCGACGTGCAAGCGCAGATCGCGCTGGCGCTCGCGCTCGAAGGCGGCCCACGCAACGATCTGGCGCGCGGCTGGTTCGCGCGCGCGGCGCAGAGCGGCGACGCTGCGGCGTTGCGCCTGCTGGCGCGCAACCTGCTGGCGCGCCCGCCGCTCGATATCCCGCAAGGCATCGGCATGATCCGAACCGCCGCCGCGCGCGGCGACGGCGAAGCGGCGCATCTGTGCGCGGTGCTGGCGGGACAGGACACGCAGCTGGCCGGCAATTGGACGATGGCGCTCGACTATCTGACGCGGGCGGCGGCGTTGGGCTCGGACCTCGCACGGCGGCAAGTGGAGATCCTGTCGGACGGCGCAGGGCGGATCGACGCGCAGCGCTGGCTGGCGCCGTGCGCGCTCGACGCAGTGTCGGACGCGCCGCGCATCGCGACCGTGCGGGGTTTTGCGAGCCAAGCGGAATGCGACTGGCTGATCGAACGGGCGAGGCCGCTGCTCAAGGCGGCGGAAGTCTACAATCCGGGCGGCGGCGGCGGTTTGCGCGCCGAAGAGGTCCGCAGCAACAGCGCCGCCAGCTTCGCCATGACGGAGTCGGACGTCGTGCTGACCTTGATGCGTGCCCGCATCGCGGCGGCGACCGGCCTTGCCAGCGACGACATGGAACCGCCCTCGGTGCTGCACTATGCGGCCGGCGAGCAATTCGCGCAGCACTACGACTTCATCGATCCGGAAAATCCGCAGCTCGCTGCCGATCTGGCGCGCCACGGCCAGCGCTGGGCGACGTTCCTGGTCTATCTCAGCGACGATTTCGACGGCGGCGAGACCGATTTTCCGGAGCTGCGCTATCGCTATCGCGGACGCAAGGGCGATGCGATCCTGTTCTGGAACGTGACGCCGGACGGACGGCCCGACGCCAAGACGCTGCATGCCGGCCTGGCGCCGACGCGCGGCGAGAAGTGGCTGTTCTCGCAATGGCTGCGCAAGCGATGAGTTTTTCCACCTCCGAACTGTTCCCTTCGCCCGTCCTCTACCCGCAGAAATACGACGCGGCGCGCGACGCGTTGTTCTTCCTGCGGCTGCGCGAAGACGACTATCGCACCGCCAGCTTTCTCGACGAGCGGATGCAGACGCCGGCGATGCAAGGCGCCTGGACGTCCTATGCCGAGGTCGCGGGCGCGGCGGCCGGCGGCGCCCTGCCGCTGCATCTGATCTTCCACACCGGCCATGTCGGTTCGACCCTGCTGTCGCGGCTGATCGACGAGGCCGGCGGCGTTCTGGGCCTGCGCGAGCCCTTGCCGCTGCGCACGCTCGGCGAGATGCAGGACGCGCGCGATGCGCGGTTCGACGCGCGGCTGGCGACGTTTCTCGCCCTGTGGCGGCGCGGCTTCGCGGACACTCGCGCGGTGGTGCTCAAGGCGACCAGCAGCACCGGCCGGCTGGCGCCGGCGCTGATGACGGCGAGCCTGCAGTCGAAGGCGGTCTATCTCAATCTGAAGGCCGAGCCTTATCTCGCGACCCTGCTGGCGGGCGCCAACGCGCTGGTCGACCTGCGCGGCTTCGAACAGGAACGGACGCGGCGGCTGCAGGTGCTGCTGGGGGCAAGTCCGAGACCGGCAACATCGATCGGCGAGCTCGCGGCCTTGAGCTGGCTGGCGGAGAGCCTGACCCAGGCGCGGGCGCTGGAAGCCGCGGGCGGGCGGATCCTGCGGCTGGATTTCGAGCGCCTGCTCGGCGACGTCGGCGGGACGGTGACAAAGGTGCTGGAGCATTTCGGCATCGCCCCGCCCGCGGGATTCGCGGAAGCCGCCGCGCGCAGCCCGGTGCTGATGCGCTATTCCAAGGCGCCGCAGCAATTCGCCTATTCGCCGGCGATGCGGGCGCAGCTGCTGGCGCAGGCGCGCGCGGAATTCGGCGGCGAGATACGAAAAGGTCTGGCCTACCTGGCGGAAACGGCAAAGTCAGATGCGAAGGTAGCAGCACTGTTGTAACGCGCCGATCAGCCAGCGTGACATCGGCACCCCCTCACCCCAACCCTCTCCCCCGGAGGGGGGAGGGGGATTCTCTACTTCGACCACATGCGCAGCAGATTCTGCCGCACCGTCTCGAGCCGCACGCGGTTGCCCCAGTCCATCTTCAGGCCCTCCAGCGCCGCCACCTCGTTGAGCTCGTAGAGCTGGGTGCGCTTGTACTCGTCGGGGATCAGGCTCTCGATGAAGGTGATCGAGACCAGCCGCGTGCCCGACCGCACCGGGCGCACTTCGTGCAGCATGGTCGAGGGATAGACGATGACTTCGCCGGGCTGACCCTTGGCCGCGATCGGCCGCGTGCCGAGATGAAAGACGAGCTCGCCGCCTTGATAGCTGCTGGGGTCGGCGAGGAACACGGTGGCCGACAAATCCGACTGCAGACGCGCGCCGTCGACCTGCAGATGCGCGGCGTCGGCATGGGCGCCGTATTTCATCCCCGGCTCGTAGCGCGCCAAGAGCGGCGGCGCGATGCGCTTGGGAAAGGCGAAATCGCGGAACGGTTCGGAGCGCGCGAACGCATCGGCGACGATTCTGCTCGACTCGGCGGAGCGGGCGTCGGCGGGATCGGCCTGCAGATTGTCCTTGGTCAGGTTGGTCGGGTTGGAAATCCGGCCGTTGACGAAGTGCAGTTCCTGGGCGAGCGCGGTCAGCCGCGCGACCTCGGCCGGCGTCAAAAAATCTTTCAATTCCAATATCATAGGCTTGGCCTTCGCCGGCGCATCTTAGGCCGACGCTAGCAAAAGGGGGACGGCGAAACAAACCGGGCCAAAGCGGCGGTCACCTTTTCGTGAGGTCTGTGAAAATTGACCTAAAGGGGGCACGGTGGAACCATGGCGTACTGATCTGGGAGGGTCGTCATGAACATCGCGCGCGTTTCGGCCATCGCTTTGGCAATGCTGGCCATCACCTCGGCGGCAGAGGCGGCCGTCTCCGTCGTCGGCAATGGCCGCGCCCATGACTGCTACATGCAGGCGCAATTCAACCTCGATCCGCACGGCATCGCGATCTGCACCGACGCGCTCAAGAGCGACGTGCTGCCGCAAGTCGACCGCGCCTCGACCTTTATCAACCGCGCCATCCTGCGCGCCCGCGCTTCGGACACCGACGGCGCGATGGCCGATTTCGCCGCGGCGCTCGCCATCGGCGCCAATGACGGCGAAGTCTATCTCAACCGTTCCGCGACGCTGATCGGGCTCAAGCGCTATGACGAAGCGCTGAAGGACGCCGACCAGGCGGTGCAGCTGCACCCGGCGCGGATCGAAGTCGCCTATTACAACCGCGCCATGGCCAACGAAGCGCTGGGCAATGTGCGCGCCGCCTATGACGACTACGAAGCGGCGGTGCGGCTACAGCCGCGCTTCACCGCGGCCAAGGACCA
>CAYXMO010000377.1:0-3559 GCA_964465935.1 uncultured Rhizobium sp. | reverse complement strand
CCGCGGCGTCGCCCGCCGCCCGTACGAAGGGCAGGGCCGCTGCGACGACGCGTTCCACCGGCTCGGCGAAGCCCGACTCGATCCAGCGCCGCGCGATGTCGATCACCGCGCCCAGGAGGCCGGCGGCGACCAGCGGTGCCGTCGTCTTGGGCGCGAACAGCAGCACCAGCCGCTTTGCGGTGTCCTGGCCGGCGGCCTGCATCTCGGGATCGCGGCCATGGGGATCGAGCAGGAAGACGCGCGCCAGCCCCGGATGGGTGACCAGCCCGGTGTAGAATCCGGTCAAGGCGCCGCGCACCGGGTCGGCCGGATCGCTCCAGCGCGCCAGCTCTGCCAGCAACTCGACCTGCACCGCGCGATAGGCCTCCAGATAGAGCGCCTCGCGGTTGGGAAACGACTCGTAGAAATAGCGCGCCGTCAGCCCGGCCTGGGCGCAGATCGCCGCCACCGTGGCGCCTTCGCGTCCGGCCCGGCCGAAGACCTCGATCGCGGCGCGGACCAGCTTTTCGCGCCGCTCGGTCTGGCGGTCGGCCTGGCTGGCGCCGCCATAGCGGCGGCCTTCTTTGTCTTTTTCGATCTTGTCTTTTTCCAGGGTGGCCATCTTGACTCGGTCGTGACATCTGATTATCTGATAATCAAGATTGTCAGAATATCAGATGGAGACCGGCCATGGCCAACGCCCAGAGCCAAAACCAGTCCTTGGATCTCAACCGCCGCCGCGACTGGAAGACGGCGTTCGGTTCGATGCGCGAGCTCTTGGCCGATCCCAACAACACCCATGCCGTCTTCCGCATCATGCACGCGCTGAACGCCGGCGTCGGTGCGAAGAACTATCATCGCCTGCTGCAGACCGCCGAGGGCGGCCGCATGGCGTATCAGCGGATCGAGCTGGTCGATCTGCTCACCAACCGCGACTGGCTGAGCCAGTTCGCGCCCGGCAGCGTCGGCGCCGCCTATCGCGCCTTTCTCGACAAGACCGGTTACTCCGCCGCCGGCCTGCAGCAGATCGGCAACGAGACCCACGGCATCACGGGCAAGATGGAGCATCCTTACGCCTGGTTCGGCCGCCGCGAGCGCGACGTCCACGACATCTGGCACGTCCTGACCGGCTACCAGGCCGACGATCCGCTCGGCGAGCTGTGCCTCGTCGCTTTCACCTATGCGCAGACCAAAGGCACCGGCTGGGGTTTCATCGCGCTGATGGGATCGCTCAAGAGCCTGCGCGAGCAGCACGGCCGCCTGGTGCGCCGCGCCGTGCGCGAAGGTTATCGTCATGGCCGCGCCGCGGCCTGGCTGCACGGCGAGGACATCGAAAAGCTCTTCGCCGAACCGCTCGAAGCGGCGCGGGCCCGCCTGAGGATCGCCAAGCCCGTCTGGTACCAGCGCACGCACGAAGCGGTGGCGCGGACGATGGCATCGCCGGCGCTCGTCGCGGCGGAATGAATTGCTCGGTTCGTGCGTGCTTCGAGGCTCGGCGCGAAGTGCGCCGAGCACCTCAGCATGACGAGATGGGAGCTTGCACAACTCTCGTCATGCTGAGGTGCGAGCGAAGCGAGCCTCGAAGCACGCACGAACAGCTCTACTTCTTCACCCTTGCATCCCTAAGCGCCGTGCGCCGCACCTTGCCGGCGTCGTCGCGCACGTTCTCTTCGACCAGCTCGAACGTGCGCGGCCGCTTGTAGATCACCAGCCGCTCCGCCAGATGCTTCTGCAGATCGTCGAGATCGAGCCCCGGCCGCGGCTGCACGATGGCGTGCACCTGGTTGCCGAGCTCGTCATGCGGCAGGCCGATCACCGCGCTCGACGCCACCAGCGGATGCTCGTCCAGCGCCGCTTCGATCTCGGCCGGATAGACGTTGGCGCCGCCGACCAGGATCATGTCGGTGCGCCGGTCGGCGAGATACAGATAGCCGTCGGCGTCGAAATAGCCGATGTCGCCCAGCGACTCCCAGCCGCCCGGCAGCGTCCGCGCCTCGGCGCCGATATAGCGATAGCTGGGGGGAAGCGACGGATCCCGCAGCATGTAAATCTCGCCGGTCTCGCCGATGGGGAGCTCCTTGCCGTCGGCATCGAACGCCGCCATCCGCCCGCCGCCCATCACCTTGCCGACCGAGCCCCTATGCGCCAGCCACTCGCTGCCGGTTATCACGGTGACCGATTGCGCTTCGGTGCCGGCATAGAGCTCCATGATGGTGTCGCCGCCCAGCCAGTGGATATAGGCCTCTTTGAGATGCGGCGGGCAGGGCGCCGCCAGATGCCACAGCGTCTTGAGCGACGAGACGTCGAACGCGTCGCGGTTGGGCAGTCGCCAGATGCGGCTCATCATCGTCGGCACCAGATAGATCCAATCCGCCTTGTAGGCGGCGATGTCGCGCAGCGTTGCCTCGGCGTCGAATTTCGGCATCACCACGACATGCGCCCCGGCGTTCAGCGCCCCGAAGACGCAGCCGAACGGTCCGTTGTGATAGAGCGGCCCCGGCATCAGCACCGTCGAGTCGGGGCCATAGCGCCAGAACGATCCTTCCAGCCCGCCCTTCACCGTCACGCCGCGCGACCCCGACACGATCAGCTTGGGCCGCCCGGTCGAGCCGCCGCTGGTCGGCGCCTTGTAGGACGGCGCGATGGCCTCGGGCAGGTCGCTGTCGTCGCCGGATGCGCGATGGAGCTCGCCGATGGACACCACCGGCCGCGGCGACGGCGTCGGCGCGTCGCTGACCACGATGGGCGAATTCGCCAGCTCGATGATCGCCGCCAGCTCGCCGGCCGGCAGCTTGGACGACACCGGCTGCGGCGTCGCGCCGATCTTCCACGCCGCATAGCAGGCCTCGACGAAGCCGGTGCCGTTGGGCAGCGCGATGGTGACGAAGTCGCCGTGCCTGACGCCCTTGGCGAGCATGCCGCGCGCGATGCGGTTGGTGCGGGCGTGCAGTTCGCGCCAGCTGCGCGTGACGCCTTGCGACGTGACCGCCGGCGCCTCCGGCTTGGCCGCCACGATCTCCTTCATCCGCTCGCCGATGGCGATGTATTCGAGGACGGGTGTTCCTGGTGCCGACATATGTTCGCCCTCACTACGGCGCCGTCATCCTTCGAGGCTCGCCTTCGGCTCGCACCTCAGGATGACGACAATTTCGATTCTACAACTCTCGTCATGCTGAGGTGCTCGGCGCACTTCGCGCCGAGCCTCGAAGCACGCACTACTTCTTGATCCGCTCGTCGCGCAGCGCCGTGCGCCGCACCTTGCCGGCGTCGTCGCGCACGTTCTCGGCCACCAGCTCGAAGCTGCGCGGCCGCTTGTAGACCACCAGCTTCTCCGCCAGGTGCCGCTTGAGGTCCTCGACATCCAATCCGGAGCGCGGCTGCACGATGGCGTGCACGCGGTTGCCCAGATCGTCGTCCGGCAATCCGATCACCGCGCTCGACGCCACCAGCGGATGCTCCTCCAGCGCCGCCTCGATCTCGGCGGGATAGACGTTGGCGCCGCCGACCAGGATCATGTCGGTGCGCCGGTCGGCGAGATAGAGATAGCCGTCGGCGTCGAACCAGCCGATGTCGCCGATCG
>CAYXMO010000376.1:0-3577 GCA_964465935.1 uncultured Rhizobium sp. | reverse complement strand
TCGCGACCAAGCGCATCGCCAAGCCGCAGGACATCTTCCCGGTGTTCCACGAGCTGTTCAAGAAAACGGAGGCGGCGTAATGTTTGCCGTTGGACCGATGCTCCCATCTCGTCATGCTGAGGTGCTCCGCGAAGCGGAGCCTCGAAGCACGCACGTCTGTTGATGGGTGGCTGGTGCTACATGCTGCGCTGTTCTGACCAGAGCTACTGTGTCGGATCGACATCGCATCCCGAGATCGATGTTCGCGTCGGCGAGCACAACGATGGCCGGTTCGGCGGTTACACCTCAAAGCGCCGTCCTGTCGTCCTCGTCTGGTCCGAATGGTATGGCGACTTGAAGGATGCCCACGCCGCCGAACGGCGCGTCAAGGGCTGGCGCCGAGAGAAGAAAGAGGCATTGATCCGTCGCGATTGGGGCGCGTTGCCGGTCTTAGCTAAGCGGCCGGGAGCGCGTCGCCCTTCGAGGCTCGCTGCGCTCGCACCTCAGGGTGACGCTTCCGCTGTTCGAGGGAACCAAGAGAAATGACCCCTCTCTTCACCGACTCCGAATGGGACTTCGCGACCATCGACCGCACTTACAAAGCGATCGAAGATATTGCCCTCAAGGATTTGGGATTGGACGTCTATCCCAATCAGATCGAGATCATCTCGTCCGAGCAGATGCTCGACGCTTATTCCTCCATCGCCATGCCGCTGATGTACAACCATTGGTCGTTCGGCAAGACCTTCGCGCGCGAGGAAGTGCTGTATCGCGCCGGCTACTCGGCGCTCGCCTACGAAGTGGTGATCAATTCCGATCCCTGCATCTCCTACCTGCTGGATGAGAACACCATGACGATGCAGGCGCTGGTCATGGCGCATGCCGCGTTCGGCCACAACCACTTCTTCAAGAACAACTACCTGTTCCGGCAATGGACCAACGCCGAAGGCATCATGGATTATCTCGCCTTCGCCAAGCGCTACATCGCCGCCTGCGAGGACCGCTATGGCCGCGGCGAAGTCGAGGCGACGCTCGATTCCGCCCATGCGCTGACCGACCAGGGCGTGTTCCGCTACCGCCGCCCGCCCAAGCCGTCCAAGGAGCGGGTGCTGGAGAAGCGCCGCCGCCGCGCCGAATACGAGGAGGAATCCTACAGCGAATTGTGGCGCACCTTGCCGGCCGGGATCGAGCCGCCCGCCGCCACGCCGACGCCCGACCCGGACGACGAGTTCGGCGGCGAGATGAAGCTGCCGGAAGAGAACCTGCTCTACTTTCTCGAGAAGAACTCGCCCGTGCTCAAGGCCTGGCAGCGCGAGACCCTGCGCATCGTGCGCAACCTGGCGCAGTATTTCTATCCCCAGCGCCAGCTCAAAGTGATGAACGAAGGCTGCGCCACCTTCGTGCACTACACGATCATGAACACGCTGTTCGACCGCGGCCTGATCACCGAGGGCTCGTGGATGGAGTTCATCCACAGCCACACCGGCGTCGTGTTCCAGCCGGAGTTCAACGACCGCCGCTACAGCGGCTTCAATCCCTACGCGCTGGGTTACGGCATGATGGCCGACATCCGCCGCATCTGCGAAGCGCCGACGGCCGAGGACCGCGACTGGTTTCCTGCGTTCGCCGGCAAGGGCGACTGGATGGGGACGTTGAAGGATGCCTGGGCGAATTACCGCGACGAAAGCTTCATCGAGCAGTTTCTGTCGCCCAAGCTGATGCGCGATTTCAGGCTGTTCGCGCTGTACGACAAGGCCGACGCCGGGGCCTACAAGGTCTCAGCGATCCACAATGAGCGCGGCTACCGCGAGGTGCGCGGCATGCTGGCGCGGCAGTACGACATCGGCGCCGCCGACCCGAACATTCAGGTCACCGGCGCCGATCTCAAAGGCAACCGTACTTTGTTCCTCACCCACGACATGCATCGCGGCACCCCCTTGCACAATCAAACCAAAGAGCTGGTTCTTGCCCACGTCGAACGCCTCTGGGGCCACGACGTGAAGATGGAAGAACGAGCAGCGTCCTAGCTGCGGGTGCTCCTAGTTGCGTGCAAGGCGGTCGGCCGGCGCCGTCACGGTCTGCACCGTCGCGGTGTGCGCCGGAACCGGGTTCAGCGACGAAACCGTCACTTCGAAGAACAGCGCCGCGGCGCCGACGATCATTGCCCAGGTCAACACATGGCTGCCCGTGCGTCTGGTGTTTTCGTTGGTCATTGCCCACTCCATTTTCGCGGCCGGCCCCGCATACCGAATGCGGTCTCACCGGCCACAAATGGGAAATGGGGTCCAATATGGACTCCACAATAGTGGCGATGCTGCATTGCGATGAATGCGAGCCATGCGGAAAAAACATGCATCCAACCCTTGTCCGGGCGGCATCGCGTTCCTATCTGCGGTACTCAGCGGCTTTCTAAGCCCCGCGTTGCCGTGCGACGCTCCTCTCAGGATTAACGGAGGGACGCCATGAGCAAGCGCACGCTGGATACCGGCACCAACGACCTGACAGCGGCCATCGAGGACGGCGTCGCCGTCCTGACGATGAACCGGCCCGAACGGCGCAACGCGCTGTCGGGCGGCATGCTCAACGCCATGGCCGCGGCGCTCGCTGCCTGCGAGAGCGATTCCGCCGTTGCCTGCGTCGTGCTGACCGGCGCGGGCGGCGCCTTCTGTGCCGGCGGCGACGTCAAGGGCATGGCCGACGGCACCGGCGGCGGCTCGACCGCGTCGGCCGGCGCCGATCTCGACAGCCGCATCCACGCCCAGCGCATCAGCCAGCGCGCCACCGCCGCCAGGCTCTATCGCATGCCCAAGCCCACCATCGCCGCCATTCCCGGCGCCGCCGCCGGGGCGGGGCTGTCGCTGGCGCTCGCCTGCGATCTGCGCATCGCGTCCGAGGGCGCGGTGATGACCACGGCCTTCGCCAAGGTCGGTTTCTCCGGCGACTATGGCGGCACCTATTTCCTCAGCCAGCTCGTCGGCACCGCCAAGGCGCGCGAGCTTTACTACCTCTCCGACCGCATCGACATGAAGGAGGCGCTGCGCCTGGGCCTCGTCAATTGGGTGGTGCCGGCCGATCAGCTTCCCGCCGAGACGCTCAAGCTGGCGCAGCGCCTCGCCAAGGGACCGCGCGTCGCCTACCGCTACATGAAGGAGAACATCAACCGCGTCGCCACCGGCGCCGATGTCGAGGACTGCATGGACTTGGAAGCCACGCATCACGTCCACACCGGCCTGACCGAGGATCACAAGGAAGCGGCCAAGGCCTTCGTCGAGAAGCGCGAGCCGGCGTTCAAGGGGCGCTGAGGGCGGGAATTTTCTACAATCGGCGGCACCGGCCGTGTGCTAGCATCGCCAAATCGATCGAAGGGGGAAGCTATGAGACTGGTACTGGGCATCGTTCTGGGCGTCGTCGGCTGGTTCGTCGCCATCACCGCCATCGGCTTCGCGATTCGCACCTTCGCGCCGGACCTCTCGGCGGCGCTGGCCGCGCACACGACGGCCGCTGCGATGGCCGAGCGGCTCGCGATCAGCTTCGCCGGCTCGCTGTTCGGCGGCTGGCTCGCCGCGGCGGTCGGCAAGGAGCAGCGCGCGGCGCTGAT
>CAYXMO010000375.1:0-3600 GCA_964465935.1 uncultured Rhizobium sp. | reverse complement strand
GCCGGCAGGTCGATCTTGTTGAGCACCGGCACGATTTCCAGATTGGCGTCCATCGCCTGATAGACATTGGCCAGCGTCTGCGCCTCGACGCCCTGGCTGGCATCGACGACCAGAAGCGCGCCTTCGCAGGCGGCCAGACAGCGGCTGACTTCATAGGCGAAGTCGACATGGCCCGGCGTGTCCATCAGGTTCAGCGTGTAGGTCTCGCCGTCCTTGGCTTTGTAAGTCAGGCGCACGGTCTGCGCCTTGATGGTGATGCCGCGCTCGCGCTCGATGTCCATCGAGTCGAGGACCTGATCCTTCATCTCGCGGTTCGACAACCCGCCGGTGAACTGGATCAGCCGGTCGGCCAGCGTGGATTTGCCATGGTCGATGTGCGCGACGATGGAGAAATTGCGGATTTTGGACAGTTCTGTGCTCATGGAGGCCGGGGGTATAGCGGGGTCGGCCACAGCGGTCCACACCCTGTCCCGGCATTTTGGATAACGCTAACATCGGGGAGGGCTGCCTACGCCGGATGGGCAAAAAAGGGGAGAAATCCATGCGTTTTGGCCGATTTGGCGGCGCCATCGTCCTCGCCTCCTGGCTGGGGGCCGGTCCGGCTGGCGCCGCGGTAGCGGATTTCTACGGGGTCTGGAGCAACGCCGACAGCGATGTCAGCGGCATCGCGCGCATCGTGGTGACGCCGGGCACGGGCGCGGAGGTGAATATCCACCTGTTCGGCCGCTGCCGGCCAGCCGACTGCGATTGGGGGACGCAGAGGGCGCGCGCTTATGCCGACGATCCGGCCTCCAAGGATGTGCGCAGCCTCGCCGCCGATTTCGAGGCCGGCGGGGTCCATCGCCGTATCGTCCTGCACATCGCGGTCGGCCATGCCTTGCGCTTCGAGGTGCAGACCGATTTCGCCGACGCGTCCGCCGGCAACAATTTCGCGGCCGGTGGCGCCGTCGCTTATGAAGCCGATTGGAACAGCGGACCGCGCGTCGCCGCGGCGCTGCCGCAGCCCGTACCGGCATCTCCTCCTGCGGCCGGCGCGCCCGCGGTTGCCGCCGCGGCGCCGACGCCCGCCCCGCAACCGACGTCCAGCAGCAGCGGCTGGTTCGGCAGCAATTCGTTCATCGGCGTCGGGCCCGCGGTGCCGGCGGGTTATGTCGCCGCCGCCGGCGAGGACTGCCGCCCGTTCGATCCGGGCCAGATCCGCGTCGGCTATGTCGAGGATCAGTGGCAACTCGGCGACTTCTCGCACCGGCTGCTGCGCTTCGAATCGCACCAGAGCGCGGCGCGGCTGGCATTGGCGATGCTGGCCTACTACCATTTCGACGAACAGTGCTTCGTCGGTCACGACAGCACCGCGATGACCTATTGGAAACGCGCCGGCCAGGTGCCCAAGCCGGACATGCCGGGCCAGGATTGCGTCGCCTTCGATCCGGCGGGCGCTAAGGCGGATGCGAACGGCGATGGCTGGCGCGTCGTGGCCGGCGGCACGCTGCTCGAATATGACGGCAAGGACGAGGCGGCGCGCGCTCTGTCGGTGATCCAGACCTACCGGCTGAACCGGCAATGCTTCTTCGCGCGGCCCGATTCCAAGGCGCAATACTGGCTCTCGCAATAGCGGCGCCGGGCCCTTAAGTTCGCCGCATGGCACGGCATACGGCACAAGGGGTACAGGCACGACGCGGCGGCAGTCCGCGGCAGGTCTTAGGCGAGTTGTGGCCGGGGCAGTCGATCGCGCTCTTGAAGGCGCTGCATATCCTGACGCGCGACGGCGCGATGAACGCCGATTCGCGGCGCAAGCTCAAACAGGTGCTGCACCTGGCGCAGCTGGTCAAGCCGGCGCTCGACTGGGTTTTCGCGCAAGCGCACGAACCGGTGCTCGCCGATCTGGGCGCCGGCAAATCCTATCTCGGTTTGGTGCTCTACGACCTGTTCTTCGCCAAACAGGGCCGGGGCCTCGTCTATGGCGTCGAGGCGCGTAGCGATCTCGTCGCCACGGCGCGGCGGATCGCGTCCGAGAGCGGCTTTGGCCGCATGCATTTTCTGCAAAGCGCGATCGCGGACGCGCAAATCCCCGGCGGACGCGCCGACGTCGTCACCGCGTTGCACGCCTGCGATACCGCGACCGACGAAGCGATCCTGTTCGCGATTCGGAGCGATGCCAAATTCGTCGCGCTGGTGCCGTGCTGCCAGGCCGAGATCGCCGCGTCCTTGGAAGGGGCTGGCGGCCCTTTGCGCCAGCTCTGGCGCCATCCGATCCAGCGCCGCGAATTCGGCGCGCATCTCACCAATGTGCTGCGCGGGCTGTTCCTCGAAGCCCATGGCTACAAGGTGCGGGTGACCGAGCTGACCGGCCTCGAACATTCCTTGAAGAACGAATTTCTCTTCGCCGAACGGCATCAGCGCTCCAACGCCCAGGCGAAGGCGGAATATTTGCGCGCCGTCGAACAGTTCGGCGCGGCGCCGGCGCTTCTCAGGCTGTCCGATTGAGAGCGCGGATCGCGAGGCCGAGCGGTACGAGCGACAGAAGCTGGGTTGCGACGGCGACGACGACGAGGGCGGTCAACGAACGGTCGTAAAGCGCGCCGAGCAGCGCGCTGCCGGCGAACCAGGCGATGCCGTAGATCGCCGAGAACGTGCCATAGGCCTGGGCACGCAGCGCGCCGGCCACCAGCTTTGCCACCGAGGCCGACATCAAAGCCGTCAGCGTCCCCAGGGCCAGTCCCCACAGGATCGTTCCCGTCAAGGCCAAGACGGTGCCGCCCAGGAAGGCCAGTGGCGTCGCGGCGGCCGCGATCAGGATCACCGGCACCAGGACCACCAGGCCGCGGCGGTCGAACAGCAGCCCGAACACCAAGGCCCCGGCGCCCGACGCGCCCATCGCCGCCGCATAGAAGACCTGGACGAGCGATGCCGACACGATGCCGGTGCGGGCGAAATGGAATGCGATCAGCGAAAAATCGGTAAAGCCGAAGCCGACCAGTGCCGCGCTCGCGGTGTAGAGCCAGAACGCCCGCGACAGGACCGGGAGCGCCGCCGCGGCTGCCGGCGGCGCGATCTGGCCGGCATAGCGATAGCGCACGGCGATGACCGCGACCGTCACCATGGTCAGCAGCGCCGGCACGCCCAGCCAAGCGTAAGCCGCGTGATAGTCGCCATGCCGCGCCAGCACCAGCGCGGTGATCAGCGGTCCGACGATGGCGCCGGTCTGGTCGAGCGCCTCCTGCAGGCCGAAGGCCCAGCCCTGTCCGATCTGGTCGCCGGCGCGCGCTTGCATGGTGCTGGTGGCGGGATTGCGGATCGCCTTGCCGGTGCGTTCGAGCACGACCAGCAGCGCCGCGGCGCGCCAGTCGAACACGAACGCCATCAGCGGCACCTCTGCCATGGTCAGCGCATAGCCGCCGATGGCGATGGCCCAATAGGCGCCGGTGCGCTGCACGACGCGTCCCGAAAGCAGGCGGATCGCATAGCCCGCCAGTTCGCCGCCGCCGGCGATGACGCCGACCGCCACGCCGCTGGCCCCCAGCGTCGCAAGGAACGGCCCGTTCAGACCGCGCATGCCTTCATAGGCCATGTCGGCGAACAGGCTGACGATGCCGAAGGCGA
>CAYXMO010000374.1:0-3603 GCA_964465935.1 uncultured Rhizobium sp. | reverse complement strand
CAGAAGAAGGGCTACGACGCCAGCATCAAGATGGACACGGTGTCCCACGACAACTACGTCTCGACCTCGTCGCAAGGCGCCAATTGGGGCATCTATTTCTACGCCTGCGACAGCAAGGAACGCTGCACCTCGCTGCAATATTCGGTGGCGTGGAACGACGCGCACCTGACCGCCGACCAGATCAACACCTGGAACCAGACCAAGCGTTTCATGCGCGCCTATGCGACGTCCGACGGCGCCGCATTCGGCGAGTACGACATCGACATCGCGCCCGGCGGCACTTGGGAAGGACTGGGCCAGTCGCTCGACCGCTGGGAAGCGCAGATGCCGAACTTCAAGAAATACGTGCTCGACATCGCGGGCGGCAACTGAGCCGGGGCGCGATGGCACGATTTTCGCGGCGATGGGCAGCGGCGCTGGGCGCCCTGGCGGCGCTCGCCGCCGCGGCGGCGGCTTTGGCGAGTCCCTATTCGGATTTCAACGCCGGGCTGGCCATGCGCGGCCGCGACGACGATCAGGCGGTCCAGTATCTGAGCAAGGCGCTGGGCGATCCCACGCTGCCGGCGAGCTTCCGCGCGGTGGCGCTGCGCAGCCGGGCCCTGACCTACGACCACCAGAAGAAGCGCGATCTGGCGCTCGCCGACTACAGCGCCAGCCTCGCTTTGCGGCCCGACTATGACGGCTACGTGGCGCGCGGGCTCCTGCTGTTTCACCGCGACCAGTTCGACGCGGCGCTTGCCGATTTCGCCGCGGCGCAGGCGCTGCGGCCCGACCTGTTCGACGCGCCGTTCCTGCGCGTGACGGTGTTCATGGCGCGCGACCGCTTCGACGACGCCATCGCCGCGGACAGCGACATGATCGCGATCTTCCCGCAGGATCCGTATCTCTACGCGATGCGCGCCTCGGCCTATCGCGGCAAGGGCGATTATGAGCGGGCGATGGCGGACGCGGCCTATGCCATCGGCCTCCACGACGACTCCCCGGAAGGCTATTACGAGAAGGCGTCGATCTACGAAGACCAGGGCCGGCTGCAGGACGCGCTGGATGCGATCATGAACAATCTGCGGATAGCCGCGGGCAATTTCGCCGGCGTGATGAAGAGAGGCGTCCTCCTCTGGGAGCTCAAGCGGTACCGCGAGGCGGAGACGGTGTTCGCCGGCCTGCTCAAGAAATATCCCGACAACGGCTATCTCGCGCTGTGGCTTCTGATCACGCATCGCGCGGCGCATGGCGATGGCGATGTCGGCGATGCCCTGAAGGACGTCGACCTGGAACGATGGCCGGGACCGGTCGTCGCCCAGCTGCGCGGCACCGTGCCGCCGGACGCCACGCTGGCGGCGGCGCACGCTTGGGAGGGCAACCGCCGCGACCAGATCTGCGATGCCGAGTTCTATGGCGCGCAATGGTATCTGCAGAACAACAATCCGGCGCCGGCCGAGCCGCTGATCGCGGCGGCGGCGCATGATTGCGGTCCGGGCGCGCTCGAGCGCGGTCCGGCGAGGCTGCAGCCATGGAAATGAGACGGGCATTGGCGGCGCTGACGCTGCTCGCGGCGCTCGCCCTGCCGGGCGCGCAGGCGCAGGACAGCCCGGCGGCGGCCGGCAGCGACGACGCGTCCCCCACCGAAGCGCAATCGCCCGGCGACAAGGATGGCGCCGCGCCCGGCGACAAGGGCGGCGCCGCGCCCAGCGGCAAGGACGATGCCGCGCCGGCCGGCAAGCCGGCGGGGCCGTGCCGGCTGGGACGCCTCACCGAGATGGAACTGTCGACGCAGGTCAACGGCACGGTCACCGTGCCGGTGACGATCGACGGCCAGCCGGGCCAGATGCTGGTCGATACCGGCGCGGTGACGAGCGCGATCGCCGACACGCTGGCGATCAAGCTGCGGCTTCCCGGCCAGCAATTCCGGGGTGAACTCTTCGAGCTGATGGGCGGCGTCAAGATGAACACGGTCGTGCGGGCAAAGGCGTTCTCTCTCGGCGGCCTGCCGCCGGTGCCCGCGTCGCTGGTCGCGGTCCCCTATTCGGCGATCAGCCGCAACATCGTCGGCATTCTCGGCGCCAATATCATGGATCGCTACGACGTCGAGCTCGATTTTGCCGGCGGAAAATTCGGGCTGTTCGATCCCGACCATTGTCCCGGACAGGTGGTGTACTGGACCCATCAGCCCTATGCGGCGGTGCCGTTCAAGCTCGACAGCAACAACAACATGGAGATCGAGCTGACCCTCGACGGCAAGACGATCACCGCCCTGGTCGACACCGGCGCCGAACGCTCGACCATGACGATGGCCGACTTCGAGGACATTTTCGGCTATCGCGCTAAATCCGATCCCCGGATGAAGGTCGTGGCCCATGTTTCGATCAACGGCACCGAGACGACGGCGATCTACCGCTATCCGTTCCAGGCGATGACCTTGGAGGGCATCCAGGTGCAGAACCCCAATATCGAGATCGTAGACGGCGACCGCTTCGATCCCGGCGCGCCCAAGCTCGTGCTGGGCGTCGAGACGCTGCGCCAATTGCACATGTACATCGCCTATGGCGAGAGCACGCTCTACCTGACGGCGGCCGAGGCCCGCTAAACCGACGCCACGACCTTCATCCGCCGCGTCTCGCCCTTGGGCGTGCGGGCCTTCAGATCGTCGAGCAGGTCGCGCTTCATCGCCGCGGCGGTGGGCTCGTCCCACAGATTGCGCCACTGCCTGGGATCGTTCTTGAGGTCGTAGAGCTCGCCTTCGGTGCCGTCGTAAAGCGAAGTCTTGCCATAGGCCGTGATCGTCCAGCCATCGCGGTAGAGCGAGCGCAGCGAGACCGAGACGCCGTCGAAATCCGAATCCCATTCGGTGAACACCGCTTCACGTTTGGCGGCGGTGGCGGCGTCGCGGGGCAGGGCGCTACCTTCCATCCAGTCGGGACGTTCGACGCCGGCGATCTCGCAGAAGGTCGGCGCGAAATCGACCTGGCCGACCGGCGCGGCGAAGCGCGCCGGCGCGATCCTGGCATTCGGCGCCGGGCGCCAGATCAGGGGCAAGCGCATCAGGCTGTCGACATGATGCGGGCCCTTGAACAGCAGGCCGAAATCGCCCTGGAACTCGCCATGATCGGTCGAGAAGATCACGTCGGTGTCGCCGTCCCAGCCGCGCGCCCCGATCCGCGCCATGACGCGGCCGACCGCGTCGTCGATCAGCTCGTTCTTGATGTGGGTCATGGCGTCGATTTCGCGCAGCTGGTCGCTGGTCAGCGATCTGGGAATCCATTTTGGCGGCGCTTCGAAGCAAGTCATGCGCTCGCCGGTCCACCAGCCGCGCCAGTGGTGCGGCTTGGCGGAAAGGATTTCGTCGATCTTCTCGGAGCTGCCGGGATAGCCCTCCGGCACCGGCAGCGCGCGCCAATCATGGCGATACAGTTCGCTCTGAGGCGGGTCCCAAGGATGGTGCGGGTCGGGGAAGCTCATCCACACGAACCAGTCTTCGTTCGCGTCGAGGCTGTCGAGATAGGCGATGGTGCGGTCGGCGACCCAGTCGGTGTGGTAGAGCCCGCGCGGCGTCGCGTTGTGCTTGACCTGCACCGCGCCGGTGTCGCCTTCGCCATAGCTGTTCTG
>CAYXMO010000373.1:0-3609 GCA_964465935.1 uncultured Rhizobium sp. | reverse complement strand
GCCGCGAAGTCGCCGACTTCATCGGCGAGATCAATTTCTTCGACGCCACGGTGAAGACGCGCGAGGGCGGCATGGCCGTGGCCGATGCCGGCGCGCTCGGGACGTTCCGGGTGGCGAGCGACGCGGCCGTGGGCGCCAAACTGCTGCTGGCGCTGCGCCCTGAGAAGATCGCGCTGTCGGCTGAGGCCGGTGCGGTCGCCGGCACGGTCGCGGCGGCGGCGTATCTGGGCGAGCGCAGTCATTACAACATCCATGTCGCAGGACGGGCCGAGCCGGTGTCGGTGGCGGCACAGAACGCCGAGAAGATCGTCACGCGCGGGCACGCGCCGGGGGACAAGGTGTGGCTGAGCTGGGCAGCGGATGCGGTGGTGGTGCTACCGAGCGACTGACGCTGCTGTGCGCGCGATTTGGACGACTTCCGGGGTTTGCGCGTCCATGAACATGAAGCAGCGGCCAAACAGAGCTTGTTTGCCGACGTCATCGAACTTGTTCTGGCCAAGCGGGGTGATGAGCACCTCGGCGCGCGCCAATCCTTCCAGATAATGCGCCTCGATCTGCGCCCAATGAGCGCGGGCGAAAGCAGCGAGCACTACATTGCAGAGCGGCTGATTGTATTTCACGAGGATGTTGCCGTCGTCCATCTGCAATGGGTTCATGTCCGGATGGGCGTAAAACGTTTTCAACAGCATGCCGAGCGCTGCAGTCTTCGCCTGTTCGTCTGAAAGTCCACCGTCGAGGACGGCGCAGGTGCCGTTTTTGAACACGGCGAAGTCGCGTTTGCCGTCCGTGTAGTAGCGAACCCGCTCTATCACCTCGTCGAGCGGTTGCTGGAACGCCGGCCGCCACTTGGGCACCGGTGGAAAATCAGGCAGTTTTTCGCTCATTTCGGTCGCCACCATGCGATTGCCGTCCCCAGATCAACGCGGCGTCAAAACCTTGTCAAATATTGCGCGGACCTCGACCTGCGCCGCCGCAAGCAGGATTTCCAGCGCGCCGAAGTCGGAAGTGCCCGCCGCCTTCACCAGCAGCGCCTTCAAACCGTGCGTGACATCCTTGGGATCGAGCGTGCCGTCGAGGGTGATGCGCAGGACCTGCGTCAGGGCGTGTTCCAGTTCGGCGGCGGCGATCAGCGTGTCCGCCGCGGCGGGCGCGAGCGCGCCGGACGCCTTCAGTTTGTGCAGCGCCGCAATGGTGTTGGCGTCGAGCACTTCGGGATGGCCCGCAGCGCAGAGCTGCAGCGTCTGGGTGATGAACTCGATGTCGATCAGGCCGCCGGGCGCGTATTTCAAGTCCCAGCGGTTCTTGCCGGGGAATTGCGCCGCGAGCTTCTCGCGCATGTCGCGGGCGTCGGCGGCGATCTTGGCGGGATCGGCGGCGGCGGTGAGGGTGTCTGCGATCACCGCTTCGACTTTCGCGGCGAGCCCGGGCGGCGCGGCGACGACGCGGGCGCGGGTGAGCGCGAGGCGCTCCCAGGTCCAGGATTCCTCGGCGTGATAGCGCGCGAACGAGGAGAGCGCGACGGCGACCGGGCCCTTGTTGCCGGTGGGGCGCAGGCGCATGTCGACGTCGTAGAGGCCGCCGGCGGCGGTGTGCACCGTCAGCGCCGCGATGAAGCGCTGCGCCAGGCGGGCGTAGTAGACGATGACTGGCAGCGGCCTCAGCCCATCGCTCTGCTCGACGCCCTCGGGCACACGATAGACGAAAATGAGATCGAGATCGGAGCCGGCGGTCATCTCCCGCCCGCCGAGCTTGCCCATGGCGACGACGGCGAAGGCGCCGCCGGGGATCGTGCCGGCGGTCTCGGCGAGCTCGCGCTCGACGGCGGGCAGGAGCCCCGCAATGACGCTTTCGGCGACGGCGGCGAAGGCGGGGCCGGCGGCGCTGGCGGTGGTCGTGCCCTCGATCAGCTGCACCCCGACGCGGAAAATCTGCTCCTTGGCAAAGCGGCGGGCGGCGTCGAGCGCGGCTTCGTAACCGTCGGCGCGGCGCAGCAGGTCGGCCAACAGCGCGTCGAGGGTTTGCCGCGCCGGCAGATGGTGCAGGAAGTCGGCGTCGATCAGGGCGTCGAGGGTGTGCGGAGCGCGGGCGAGATGCTCGGCGAGGCGCGGCGCCGAGCCCATGATGTTGGCGATCAGACGCAAGAGTTCGGGACGCGCCATCAGCAGCGAGAACAGCTGCACCCCGGCCGGCAGGTTGGTGAGGAAGCGGTCGAACTGCGCGAAGGCGGCGTCGGGATCGGCTGTGGCGGCGAGCGCAGGGAGGAGCACCGGCACCAGCTTGGTCAGGAGCTCGCGGGCCCGGGCGCTGCGCATGGCGCGGATGCGGCCATGGTGCCAGCCGCGGATCGCGCCCGAGACATGCGCGGCCTCGCGAAAGCCCATCGCCTGGAGGGTGCCCAGCGTGCCGGGGTCTTCCTCGACGCCGGTGAAGACGAGGTTGCCCTCGGACGCGGTGAGATCCTGCTCGCGCTCGAACAGCCGGGCGTAGTGGCCCTGCACGGTTTCGAGCTGATGCGTCAGCACGGCACCGAACGCGGACGCGCCGGGATGGCCCATGAAGCAGGCGATATGCGCGATGCCTTCGGCGGATTTGGGCACCGTATGGGTCTGTTCGTCCTCGATCATCTGCAGGCGGTGTTCGAGGGTGCGCAGATAGCGGTAGGCATCCTTGAGATCGGCGGTGGTCTCAGGCGTCACAAGACCGCGCGCGGTCAGCGCGTCGAGCGCGTCAAGCGTGCGGCCGGAGCGCAGGGCGGGGACGCGGCCGCCGAGGATGAGCTGCTGGGTCTGGGCGAAGAACTCGATCTCGCGGATGCCGCCGCGGCCGAGCTTGATGTTGTGGCCGGCGACCGCGATGGCGCCGTGGCCGCCATGGGCGTGGATCTGGCGCTTGATCGAATGGATGTCCTCGATCGCGGCGAAATCGAGATTGCGCCGCCAGATGAAGGGCTCGATGGCTTTGAGGAAGCGCTGGCCGGTGACCGGGTCGCCGGCGCAGGCGCGCGCCTTGATGAAGGCGGCGCGCTCCCAGTTCTGGCCCATGCCTTCGTAATAGGACTCGGCGGCGTCGGTGGAGATCGCGACCTGGGTGGCGCCGGCGTCGGGGCGCAGGCGCAGATCGACGCGGAAGACGTAACCGTCGGCGGTGATCTCGGTCAGCAGCTTGACCAGCCCACGCACCAGATCGACGGCGGCGCCGCGCGGATCGTCGCGCTTCTTGAAGGGGAAGCGGCGCGGATCGTAGAACACGACGAGGTCGATGTCGGATGAGTAGTTGAGCTCGAAGGCGCCGTACTTGCCCATCGCGAGGACGACGAGACCGGTGGTTTCTTCCAGCGCGGCGCCATCGCTGGCCGGCATCTCGGCTTTCGCCGCGCGCTCCGCGCCGCGCAAAACGAAACGCAGCGCGCCTTTGACGCAGGCATCGGCGAATTCGGTGAGGGCGCGGGTGACGCGTTCCAGGTCCCAGTGCCCGGCGATGTCGGCGGCGGCGATGGCAAGCGCGGCGCGGCGCTTGGCGATGCGCAGGCGCGCCATGGCGTCGGTTTGGCTATCGCTGTCGGCGGCGGAGAGCGCGAGTTCGATGGCGGCGGCGACGGCGGGATCGGCG
>CAYXMO010000372.1:0-3612 GCA_964465935.1 uncultured Rhizobium sp. | reverse complement strand
TCAAGGCAGGCGCGATGAGCTACACGATTTTCGGCGACAAGGGCTCGGGCGCGTTTTCCGCCGAAGCGGTGCTGGCCGAGGCCGGCGCGCCCTACGAGTTCTATCCCGTCTCGCTGGAAAAGAACGAGCAGCGCCGCCCCGAATTCCTCGCCATCAATCCCTCGGGCAAGATCCCTGCGCTGCGCCTGCCCGAAGGCGAGGTCATCACCGAGTCGTCGGCCATCCTTCTGACCATCGCCGATCATTTCCCCAACGCCCGCCTGCTGCCGCCGCAGGCCAGCGCGGCGCGGGCCCAGGCCTATCGCTGGCTCGCCTTCATGGCCTCCGAGATCTATCCGATGGTCGAAGTCTCCGACTATCCCGAGCGGTTCGCGGCCGAAGGCGAGAGCGCCGAAGGCCTGCGCGGCAAAGCCCAGGAGCGCATCCGCGAGCGCCTGCTGATCGTCGAGCGCTTCACCGCCGGCCCCTGGTTCCTCGCTTCGGGGTTCTCGATTCTCGACATCTACGCCTCGATGTTCACACGCTGGCGCGGCAGCATCGGCCGCGAATGGCTGGCGCAAGGCCATATCCCCAAGCTGGCAGCGATCTCGACCGCGCTGGCGGCGCGGCCCGCGGCCGGGCCGGTCTGGGCCCGGCATTTTGGAAGCTGAGGCGAGGCACCTATATTCCTCCCGGACAGCAAGGGAGGCCGGCATGGTTTCGCGGCGGACGATGATTGCCGGCGGCGCCGGCGCGGCTGTTGCCGCCGGCCTCGGCTATCGCATCTGGGATCGCGGCGTTTTTGCCGGCGTCGGCGGCCCCGCCTATGCCCCCTGGGATCGCTGGCAGGGCAGCGTCGTCGACGGCATCAAGCGGCCGCTCAGTGCCGCCATCCTCGCCGCCAATCCGCACGACACCCAGCCTTGGCTGTTCGAGCTCGGCAACGATTCGATCACCGTCTATGCCGACCGCGCGCGCAATCTGGGCGCCTTCGATCCGTTCCGGCGGGAGATGCATCTGGGCCTCGGCGCCGCGATCGAGAATCTCGTCCGCGCCGCCATCGTGTTCGGCTACACGCCGTATGTCCGGCCGGTTGCCGGCAAGCTCACCGCGTCGCCGCCCGACAAGCCGTTCATCGCCGCCCACATCACGATGGACCCGGGCGCGCCGTCGCGCGATCCGCTGTTCGAGGCGATCCCCAACCGCCACACCAACCGCGGCGCCTATCTCGACAAACAGGTCGCACCGGACGCGCTACACGGCCTGGCGACGCTCGCCACGGATGAGAACGTCCAGATCGTCTTCCTCACCGACACCAAGGCGCGGGCCGACATGGGCGCGCTGATCGTCGATGCGACGACACGCATCGTCGCCGATCCCGAGATGTCCGCCGCCAGCGCGCATTGGATCCGCACCGGGCGCCGCGACATCGAAAAATACCGCGATGGCGTCACGCTCGAAGCCGCCGGCATATCGCCGGCCACGATCATGCTGGCCAAGCTGGCGCCCGATCTGGGGGCCTCGACGCAGGACCAGACCTGGCTCGCCAACACGCGCGAGACGCAGGTGCATGCGCCGGTGCTTGGCGTCATCCTGGTCAAGGATCGTCTCGACATGGCGGCGGCCATCGCCGCGGGCCGCGCCTGGCAGCGGCTGCATCTGGCGGCAACGACGACGGGCCTCAGCTGCCAGCCGCTCAACCAGCCGGTGGAATGCGTCGACCGCAATGTCGAACTCGGCCGTCCCGACACCTACCAGAACGCGCTGGTGAAGCTGGCCAAGACGCCGGGCTGGCAGCCGACGTTTACCTTCCGTCTGGGTTATGCGGAAAAGCCGGCGCCGCCTTCGCCGCGCCGGCCCTTGGACGATGTGATGAAGAGTTCGGGCTACGCATAAAGCGTGCGTGCTTCGAGGCTCCGCTTTGCGCAGCACCTCAGCATGACGAGACTTGTGCAAGCAAAAACCCAGACGTCATCCTGAGGTGGCCGCAAAGCCCTCGAAGGATCAGACGTTCTCGAGCGCAATGCCCTTGTCGGCGAAGAACGCGCTGAGTTCGTCGTTCTCGAACATCTCGCGCACGATGTCGGCGCCGCCGACGAACTCGCCCTTGACATAGAGCTGCGGAATGGTCGGCCACTCCGAATAGTCCTTGATGCCCTGGCGGATTTCGGGGTCCTTGAGCACGTCGATGGCTTTGAACTTCACGCCCAGATGCGAAAGAATCTGCACGACGGCGGCGGAGAAGCCGCATTGCGGAAACACCGGCGTGCCCTTCATGAACAGGACTACGGGATTGCCCTTCACTTCGTCGTCGATGCGCTTGTGGACGTCAGTCATATTGTTTCGCGCCGTCAGGCGCCCTCGTAATGTTCGGTCGCCTCTGATGTATGCTGCGTGCTGCAACGCGTCAAGGTTCGCACCCGCGCATAGCCCGCATGCGGCCCGCAAACCCGCCTGGGAAAGCCAATGAATCCAGCCCTTCCGCCGCGCCTCAAGGCCGCAGCCGACGCTCTGCTCGAAGGCGTGTCGCGCAAGGGGCTGGCGGCGGATGCCGGCACGATCTCGGATCGTTATCGCAAGGGGCAGGGCTCGGCGCTGGCCGTGACCACGCCCGCCGATGCGCTGGCCTATCTCGTCGCGCGGCTGCCTGCGACCTACGCCGTCACCGCGGCGGCGCTGGCACAGGTCAAAGCGGCCGCGCCGGACTTCGCGCCGGCGTCGCTGCTCGATGTCGGGGCAGGGCCGGGCACCGCAAGCTGGGCCGCGCGCGAAACCTGGCCGGACCTCGCCGGCATTACGATGGCGGATTCCAATCCCCGTTTTCTTTCTCTCGCACGTTCGCTCTGGCAAGGGCCTGCCGCCGATTTCGTGGCCGCCGATCTTGGGCTAGCGGCGGCGCTGCCGCGCGCCGCTCTGGTGATCGCCGGCTTCGTCCTTGCCGAGATCGCGCCGGCGGCGCAGCGGCACACGGTGGACGCGCTCTTTGCCGCCGCGCGCGATGTCCTCGTCCTGATCGAGCCGGGCACGCCGCAAGGCTTCGCGCGCATCCGCGCGGCGCGCGCGCAATTGATCGAGCAGGGTGCGAAGGTGCTGGCGCCCTGCACGCAGGCGCAGGCCTGTCCCATGGCCGGCGAGGACTGGTGCCATTTCTCCCAACGCCTGCCGCGCAGCCGCGACCACATGAAGGCCAAGAGCGCGCGCGTGCCCTACGAAGACGAACGCTATTCCTGGCTCGCGGTTGGCCGCGCGCGGCGTTCGGCATTCGAAGGCCATGCCCGCGTCCTTGCGCCACCGAACGAGGCCAAGCCCGGCACCACCTTCAAGCTCTGCACGCCCGCCGGCTTGGAGCAGCGCTTCGTCCCCCGCCGCGACAAGGATGCGTTCGCGCGGTTGCGCAGGACGGGCTGGGGCGACTTGGTCTAGGTCCGATCAGGATTCGCAGCCCGGCAATGGCGGTTCCGCGGTGCCCCACGCGTTCTGCGGCACGGTGCTGAACGCGCCGGTGAAAGTCTCCACCTTCTTGAAGTCCGAGCTCTTTACCTTGCCCTTCTTGTCGTAGGTGACGATCCAGAAATAATCGAAATTGCCGCCTTCCCAGGTGTGCGGCGCGCCGAGCTTGCCGAGGCCGAGCAA
>CAYXMO010000371.1:0-3616 GCA_964465935.1 uncultured Rhizobium sp. | reverse complement strand
GTGATGCCCTGGTGCAGGAAGGACAGCTCGCAGGCCTGCTGGCGGCGCAGGAGTTCGCCCGGCGGCAGCGTCGTCAGCCGGCCGTCGAGCGAGGCGTAGTGCGGATGCACCGCGCCGTCGCGCGCGAACATCTCGTCATAGGGTTTGCCGAGCGCATAGTGCTCATAGGGCGCGTCGCGCCCCGGAACGCAGACGCGGCTGGGCAGATGATGGTCCGGCCCCCCGAAATCTTCCGTATGCGCCAACGCCTCGTGCTGCATTGCGAAATGTGACGGGATTTTGGCCCTGTCCGTCAAGCGCCCCGGCACAACGAAGTCGAACCCGCTCCGGTCAAATGCGCGCAGGGCCGGCTAGGTCCGATCCTCGAGCCCATGCCAGATGCGCTGGACGACGATTTTGTTCTGCCCGCGAAGGTAGAGATAACGCACGATATAGCCCGAACGCCCGAACGGGACGATCAGATCACGGGCACCATCGTCACCGACGGGACGGCCCTTTTCAGGAAATCGCTCCAGCGAGCGAATAGACTGAATAATCCGACTCATAGCACGGATCGCGGCTGAGGGATTGGCCGGCAGCAGAAATTGGCGCAACCGCTCGACATCGCGCGTCGCTGCAGAAGAAAGCGAGAATATCAAATCTTTCTCGGCTTAGGCATCGGCAGTTCGTTGGCCGTACCCCAACTCTTGACCCAAGCTTCAATGTCTTCCAGGGGAACCCCCATGCCCGTTCGCTGGAATTCTTCCAGACGGCGCGCATCTTCGGCCAACACCTCCGGCGACCACGGCCCGCGCCCCTCGTCGCGCATCTTCTGCAAGTCGGCCGGCAACGCGTCCTCGGCATCGACGAAGTCGGCAAGGAGGTCCGATACGCTTATGCCGCGTTCTTGCGCCCGGGCTTCGAGCACGTCCGCCGTCCACGCATCGACTTCGATCTTGCGCGTCTTGGTCATGATCGAAGTCTAGCGCAAACCGGCCTCGCCCGCCACGACGTGCCTAACGCGCCCGCCGGGCGTGGACCGGCGCCGGCGCCTCGCCGATGCCATGCGCCACCAGGAAGTCGCGCACGTCGCTGGCCGACTGGAAATCGACCTCTTCCATCGGGATATGACCGGTGCCCGAATAGATCAGCAGCTTGGAGCCCGGGATCGCGTCGCGCCACACGCCCGCCGCGGCGACCGGAATGAGGTGATCCTCCTCGCCCCACAGGATCAGCACCGGCATCTTGAGCGCGCCGACATGATCCTTGATGAAATTCGCATCGCCCGCGGCGTATTGGCCGAAGCGCTCCGCGGTCGCGGCGCGAGAGCCTTCCATCAGCGCCATGTCGGAATAAAGATCGATCATCTGCGGCGTCAGGATGGATTTGCGCACGATGGCGTCGTTGAGCCCCTCGCGCACCAGCGGCTTGGGATTGAGATGGCTTAGGATCGGCCGCAGCCAGCCCTGGCGCAGCAGGCGGAACGCCAGCGGGACCTTGTCGCCGCTCGCCTTCACCGGCATGCCGCCGGCATCGACCAGGATCAGCGCCGTGACGCGCTCGGGATGTTCTTCGGCGAAGCGTGCCGCCACGCCGCCGCCCATCGAATTGCCGGCGAGCGCGAACGTCTTGAGACCGATCTTGTCGGCGAAGGCGGCGACGAAATTCGCCATGCCGGCATTGGAATAGTCGCCATTGGGCGTCGCGCCGGTGAGGCCATGGCCCGGCAGATCGACCGACACGACGCGATACGTGTCCGAAAGACGCTCAGACCATTTCTCCCAGGTGAACAGCGAGGCGTTGGAGCCGTGCAGCAGCAGCAGCACCGGCGCGTCGGCGGCGCCGCGGATGCGGTAGTGGACGCGCGCCGGCTTGTTGTCGGCCGGATCGGCGTCGGGCAGCGTCGATTGATAGGTGAGGTCGGTGAACTGCGACGGCGCGGTGGCGTATTTCGCCTCCAGCGTGGCGCGCGGAATGTCGGAAGCGCTGAGCAGGAAAATGCCGATGCCAAACAGCACCAGGACGGTGACCACGATGCCGATGAACCAACGCATGACGGACCTCGATGCAAAGGGAGCAAGCGCGCCGGTGCGTATAGCCCACACCCAAACGGCGCGGAAGTGTGGCCAGGATGACAACGTGTAAAGTTAATACTCGATCCCGCCGGGGCCCGGATCGTCGGGCGGGCGCGGCAAGGCCACGACGCCGCCGCGCTCCTCTGGAATCTTCACCGGCGGCAAACGCTTAGGCGCCATCGCGTCTTGCGCCGGCACGGCCTCGGCGCCGCCGATCGCCGACCAGGTCAGCGTGTCGAAGCTGGAGCAGGTCTGGCACACCGCCGACCAGTCGGACTGCGACGCGCCGCAATGGCGGCAGCGCCATTCGGCGTCGCGCGCAGCGCGCGCCGCGCGCGCCAGCCAGCCATGCGCCGCCGTGGCGTCGCCGTTCTCGCCTTCCTCGATCTCGGCCATCAAGGCACAGACCCGGGCGCTAGCGGAATCGTGCGCCAGGGGCGCCAGCAGCCGGCGCGCCTCTTGCCAGTTCTTCGTCAGCACCGCTTCCTCGGCTTCGAGCACCCGGCTCTCGAAATGCTCGCGGTTCAGATGCGCCAGGCCCACCAGCCGCGTCGCACGTTGGGCGGCCGTCTCCTCCGGCTTGATCGACGCGTAGACCCCGGCGAGATCGGGGTGCGGTGCGTGCGCCCAGCACGCTTCGACGACGCCTTGCGCCCGCCACGCCTTGCCCGACGCCGCGAGCCGGCGCGCCGCGAGCACCGCCGCCGGCGCCAAACCCGGCTCCAGCGCCAGCGCATCGGTCGCCAAGGTCAGCGCGCCCTCCGCATCGCCGCGGCGATCGGCTTCCAGCGCCTCGGCGGCGAGCAGCACGGCGCGGCGCCGGCGCAGCACGGCGCCGTCCAGCATATTGTGGCGGGCGCTGTCTTCCAGCACCTTGCGCGCCGCAGCCCATTCGCCGCGCGCCGCTTTCAGGTCGAACACGGCGTTGGCGGACCACACCACGCGCGAGCGCAGCGCATGGGCGCGCTCGGCGAATTGCAGCGCCTGCTCGGGCTGGTTCTCGCGCGCCGCCAAGAGGAACAGGCCGCGCAGGCCGAGGAATTCCGTTGCCTCGTGATGCAGCATGGAGCGATAGGCGTGGCGCTGCGCCGTGCCGTCGCCTTCCAGCAGCGCCGCCTGCGATTGCAGCAACAACGCCAAGGGGTGCGTGCCCAGGATGCCGCGCGCCCGCTCGGCATGGCGCCGCGCGTCGGCTGTGTCGCCGGCCGCGACCGCGAGCAGGCCGTGGCTGAGCGAGTCGTTGCCGCGGCGCATGCGCCGATCGTTGAACCAGGCGCCGATGGTGCCGGGGCTGGTGACCAGCGTCGTGATCAGCCGCGCCAGCACCACCACCAGCGCGGTGAACAACGTCGCGAACCCGATCGCCGCGGCGGCGCTCATATGGATTTCGTAAGCGTCGAGCGTGAAGACGAGTTCGCCTTGGCGGTCGGCGATCCAGGCAATGCCGCCCGCGAGCAATCCGGCGGCGATGAGGATGCCGAGCAGGCGGATCATGGCGCCGCCAGAAGCCGCGCCACGCGCAGCGCCAGCGCCTTGGTCGCGCGCGCGACGGCGAGCCGCGC
>CAYXMO010000370.1:0-3620 GCA_964465935.1 uncultured Rhizobium sp. | reverse complement strand
GCTGTGGGAGACCTTCGGCGACATGGCCTATGCCATCGCCTGCCGCGTGCTCGGCTTGCGCGATCTGGGACCCGCGCTGTCGCCGATGAACGCGTTCCTGGTGCTGACGGGGATCGAGACCCTGCCCCTGCGCGTGCAAAAGCATTGCGACAACGCGCTCGCCATCGCCAGATGGCTGCAGCGCAATCCGAAAGTCGCCTGGGTGAACTATGCCGGCCTGGAAGACAATGAAAGCTACGGCCTGCATCGCACCTATTGCCCCAAGGGCGCAGGCTCGGTGTTCACCTTCGGGCTCAAGGGCGGCTACGACGAAGGCGTGAAAGTGGTGAATGGCGTCAAGCTGATTTCGCATCTCGCCAATGTCGGCGACACCCGCAGCCTGATCATCCATCCGGCCTCGACCACGCACCGCCAGTTGAGCGACGACGAGCGCGCCCGCGCCGGCGCCGGCAACGAAGTGATGCGCCTCTCCATCGGCATCGAGAGCGCCGAGGACATCATCGCCGACCTGGATCAGGCGCTCAGCGGCTGAGCGCCCTGTTTCAGCTCGAATACGTGCCACACCGCGGTGCAAAGCAGCAGCGCAGCGACGAGTTGGTGCGCGGCGGCGAGAAATTCCGGCGCCTGCAGCAGCAGCGTCGCGATGCCGAGCACGAGTTGCGTAAGGGTCAGGTTGAGGACGAGCATGCCGGTGAGCTGCGCTCCGCCTTTCAGGCGCCGCGCCGCGTTGGCGATAAGCACGGCCAGCACGGCGATGATGTAGGCGCCGATGCGGTGATCGAATTGCGCCAGCCCGGGATTTTCGAAGGGGTTGATCCACCAGGGCGAGGCGAAGAACGGATTTTCCGGAAACACGCGCCCGTCCATCGACGGCCAGGTGTTGTAGATCAGCCCGGCATGCAGTCCGGCGACCAGCGCGCCGAGCAGCATCTGGATATAGACCATCGCAGCGAAGCCGGCTGCGAGCTTCGGCCAGGAGCCGCGGCGCACTGGCTTGCCCGGCAGGCGCAGATATTCGAGCGCGATCCACACCATCGCCACCAGCAGGATCAGCGCGACGCCGAGATGGATCGCGAGGCGGTATTGCGAGACGCTGACGCGGGTCTCCAGCCCGCTCATCACCATCCACCAGCCGACGAAGCCCTGCAGGCCGCCGAGGGCGAACAGCAGCAGCATGCGCGGCCATTCGGCGCGGCGGATCGCGCCGGCCCAGGCGAACCACAGGAACGGCACCAGGAACGCGACGCCGAGCAGCCGTCCCAGCAGGCGGTGAATCCACTCCCACCAGAAGATGCCCTTGAACGCGGTCAGACTCATGCCGGCGTTGTCATGGAGGTATTGCGGGATGCGCTGGTACTTGGCGAAGGCTTGCGCCCATTCGGCGTCGCTCAAAGGCGGGATCGCGCCCATGATCGGGTCCCACTCGGTGATCGAGAGCCCCGAGCCGGTAATCCGCGTCAGGCCGCCGACCGTAACCATGCCCAGGATGATCGCCGCGATCCCCAGAAACCAGAATCCAACCGCCCGGCGGCTGCGCCAGAAGCCCGGTGGCTGGAAGGTCTCGGCGTTCATGACGCCTGCTTAATGCCCTTGGCGCTCAAGGTCTTGCCGCCATCTTGTCGCGGCAGCCGGACCTGAGCATTCTGCCGCTCCGGAATGAGGACCCCATGAAACATCTCACCGCACTGCTCGCCGCCGCCTGCGCCGCCACCGCGGCTTACGCCGCCGACACCATGCCCGCCGGCATGCCGATGCAGCCCGGCATGGTCATGAAGATGATCGACCCGATGCCGGCGGTGTACATGGGCACCGCCGACAAGCCCGGCGCGCCGGTGTTCAAGGGCCTGGGCAGCCACACCCACAAGATCGGCACCCGCAACGCGCGGACGCAAATGCTGTTCAAC
The DNA here is from genome assembly GCA_964465935.1 of uncultured Rhizobium sp. Classification (GTDB taxonomy): domain Bacteria; phylum Pseudomonadota; class Alphaproteobacteria; order Micropepsales; family Micropepsaceae; genus Rhizomicrobium. Next base: position 1,716 of record CAYXMO010000370.1, on the reverse strand, counting down.
CAGGGCATCAACCTGTCGTTTGGTTTCAACCATGCCGAGGCCATCCGCTCGTTCCGCGAGGCGGCAAGGCTCGACCCGCATTGCGCGATGTGCTGGTGGGGCGTCGCGTTTGCGCTCGGCTCCAACATCAACCTGCCGATGCCGGACGACGCGATCAAGCCGGCGTGGCAGGCGCTGCAGAACGCGCTGGCACTCAAACGCTACGCCTCGGTCGAGGAGCGCGACTGGATCGACGCGCTGGCCGAGCGCTATTCCTCCGATCCGCACGCCGACCGCGCCCGGCTCGATGCCGCTTATGCCAGCGCGATGGGCGAATTGTGGAAGAAGTATCCCAGCGACCTCGATGCCGGCACCTTCTATGCCGAGGCGTTGATGGACACCCAGCCTTGGGACTATTGGCAGAACGACGGCGTCACGCCCAAGGGCCACGCGCTGGAGATCGTCTCGACCCTGGAAGGCATCATCAAGCGTTCGCCGAACCATCCCGGCGCGCTGCATCTTTATATCCACGCCGTCGAAGCCACGACCACGCCGCAGCGGGCCGAAGCCGCCGCCGACCGGCTGGAGAAGCTGATGCCCGGCGCCGGCCATGTCGTGCACATGCCATCGCATATCTATTACCGCATCGGGCGCTATCGCGACGCGGCCCATGTCAACGAACTGGCGGCGCTGGTTGACGAGCAGTACATCGCCGCCTGCCGCGCCCAGGGCTATTACCCGATCGGCTATTACGGCCATAACATCCATTTCCTCTGGACCTCGTCGGAGATGGAAGGCCGCTTCCAGGCGTCGATCGGCGCGGCGCGGCGCCTGGTCAAGGCGATCGGTCCCGGCGCCGCCCATATGGGGCCGCAGGCCGAACTCTATTATCTCGCGCCCATCGCCACGCTGCTGCGCTTCGGCAAATGGGAGGCGATCCTAGCCGAACCGCTACCACAGGCCGATCAGAAGGTGACCTCGGCCATCGCCCATCTGGCGCGCGGCTTCGCCTATGCCAACACCGGCGACAAGACGAACGCAGCGGCCGAGCGCGCCGCCATCGCGGCGCTGGCGAACGATCCGACCGTGGCCGAGCGCTACCAGTTCGTCCCCGGGGCGCAGCTGATCCAGATCGCGCAGGCCGATCTCGACGGCGAAATCGCACGCACCGGCGGCGACCTGAACGGCGCCATCGCGGCCTTCGCCAGGGCGCGTGATCTCGAAGAAGCCCTGCCCTATACCGAGCCGCCCTATTGGCACCAGCCGTCGAGCCACCTGCTCGGCGCGGCGCTGCTGCAGGCCGGGCGGGCCAAGGAGGCGGCGGAGGTCTACCGCCGCAGCCTCGGCTACTATCGATTGGATGGTTGGGCGCTCTACGGGTTGGCGCAGGCTGAGGATGCGATGGGCGACCGCGCCGGCGCCGACGCGACGCGCAAGGACTTCGCCAAGGCCTGGACGCTTGCCGACGTCAAACTCACAAGCTCAAGGTTCTGACATGGACGACGCGTTCAGCTTCAAGGCCGCCGACGGTCACGCCATCCATACCTATCGCTGGCGGCCGGCGGGCGAGGTGCGCGGCGTGCTGCAGATCGCACACGGCATGGGCGAGCATGCGCTGCGCTATCGCGAGCCTTTACAGCCGCTGATCGACGCCGGGATCGCGATCTACGCCAACGACCATCGCGGCCACGGCAAGACCTCGCCGACCCGGCTCGGCGATTTCGGCCCCGGCGGCTT
>CAYXMO010000369.1:0-3625 GCA_964465935.1 uncultured Rhizobium sp. | reverse complement strand
TCCTGGGTCTTGGGCAGTTTCTCGCCGGCGGCGACGCGCAGCTGCCATTCGACGAGGTCGGTGCCGGTGATCCCTTCGGTGACCGGATGCTCGACCTGCAGGCGGGTGTTCATCTCCATGAACCAGATGTGGTCGGCTCTGAGGCCTTGCGAGGCGTCGGCGATGAACTCGATGGTGCCGGCGCCGCTGTAGTTCACCGCCTTGGCCGCCTTGACCGCCGCCTCGCCGATCGAGGCGCGCATGGCGGCGCTCATGCCGGGCGCCGGGGCTTCCTCGATCACCTTCTGGTGGCGGCGCTGCAGCGAGCAGTCGCGCTCGAACAGGTAGACCGCGTTGCCGTGATTGTCGGCGAAGACCTGGACTTCGATGTGGCGCGGGCGGGCGACGTATTTCTCGATCAGGACCTGGGCGTTGCCGAAGGCGCTCTGCGCCTCGCGCTGGGCGCCTTCGAGCGCGGCGGCGAAATCGGCGGCGCGTTCGACCTTGCGCATGCCCTTGCCGCCGCCGCCGGCCACCGCCTTGATCAGCACGGGATAGCCGACGCGCCCAGCCTCCGCCGCGAGATGATCCGGTGACTGATTATCTCCGAGATAACCCGGCACCACCGGCACGCCGGCCTTTTGCATCAGCGCCTTGGCGCGGTCCTTGAGGCCCATGGCGCGGATCGCGTCGGGCGGCGGGCCGACGAAGACGATGCCGGCGGCGGCGCAGGCCGAGGCGAATTCCGCGTTTTCCGACAGGAAGCCGTAGCCGGGGTGGATGGCGTCGGCGCCCGTCTCTTTCGCGGCGGCCAGGATGGCGTCGATCTTGAGGTACGAGTCGCGCACCGGGGCGGGGCCGATCCGCACCGCCTTGTCCGCCAGCGCGACATGCAGCGCACCGGCGTCGGCGTCGGAATAGACCGCGACGGTGCTGAGGCCCATCCGCTTGGCGGTGCGCATGACGCGGCAGGCGATCTCGCCGCGATTGGCTATCAGGAGGGTTTTGAACATCGTTTTGCCGGGTGCGCCTTGCTGCTGCGCTTATGCCAGAAAAGGGGCCGGCGCGCGCAAAAGTGAAATTCAAATACCCCGATTTGCCCACAAGTCTCTGATCCGGCGGAGAAATCCTGTTGGATAGGACGCGCGCGGCGCGCCCCTTCGGCAACATAATTGTTCCCACAAAAACCGTACCCCCTCCCCCCTCCACCCTTGGGTGGCGGGTTTTCGGTTTTGCGGTTCGGAGCGGGCGTACGTCATGCAGGTGAGGTAGCGCCGCAAGCCCGGCGTTCAAGCGGCGGTTTGGGCGCATCGCACCGCTATCCCCACGCGCCGCCGCGAACGGCCGCGGTTTGCGCGGGCCGTTCGCTCAAGCGCCGTGGATAGAGCGGCGAGAATTATTTTCAGTGCGCGTGCGCGGCCGGCGCCAGGAAAGTCCGCTTGATGAACATCAGGACCGCGATGACGATCAGGTAGCCGACATAGAGCGACAGCGCCATGCGCCAGTAGGGCATGGTCAGGATCTGGGGCAGCTGGAAGCTGGCGTGGCTGGCGACCACGGGAATCAGCACGTCGGCGATCAGGTGCACCAGGGTGGCGCCGAGCGCGACGGCCCAGATACGGTCCCAGGCGGGGGCGATGATGGCGGCAACGAGCGCGATGACCAGACCCTCGACCGCGTTGACGTTGTTGAAGCCTTCCCGCAGGAAGTTGAGGATAACATTGAGGAAATGGGTGATCTGATCCATGGCGCGCCTCCACACGGTTAATCGCAGTTAAGGAACAACGCGGAACTTTGCCGGAAGTTGCCGGATGTCAGGCCAGATCGTGCTGCAGGAGGCTGACGGTCTTGCCGGCGCCGTAGGGGATGCGGCCGATCTCGCGGAAGCCGCGCCGGGCGTGGAAGGCGAGCGAGACGGGGTTGGGCGGCTCGACATTCACCTCGCAGACGATTCGGCCCACGCCGCGCGCGCGGGCGGCGGCTTCGAAATCGTCATAGAGGCGGTCGGCGAGCCGGCGGCCGCGCGCCCGCGCCGCCACCACGATGCGGTCGACATAGAAGAAGGCATCGAAGCGGGCCTCGAACCACAGGAAGTTGGGACTGTCGTAATCGGCGCCCTTGGCGAAGACGAGGAGGAAGGCGGCGACGGCGCTGCCGTCTTCGACCACACGCAGATAGCAAGCGGCAGCGGCGAGTTGCGCGAGGCGCGCCTCGTCGAGTGGGCTCAGATATTGAACATCGGCCTGGTTGAGCGCCAGGATCGCGGGCCAGTCGGCTTTGGCGGCGTCGCGCAGGATCACAGCTTGGCCGGGGCCGCGTCCAGGACATGCATCGCGCCGGCATCGGCGGCGAGGGCGCGCAGCTGTTTGGCGAAGGCGCGCGACTGCGGAACGGCGAAATGCGCTTTGATCGCGGCGGCGTCGGCCCAGCGTTCGAAGAAGTGCAGCTTCAGCGGGTTCTCGGCGTCGATGTAGACGCCATGCTCGATGCAGCCGGGCTCGGCGCGGGAGCGGTGGACGTGTTCGAGGCTGATGCGGCGCATCTCCTCGAACGTGGCGGGCGAGGCGACGGCATAGCCGGCGACGACGATCATGACGGTTCCCCTGCTGTGACGAAGCGCAGCTTCTCGCCCTGTATGACAAGCGGCGCGTCCGGCCTCAAGCGCAGCAAGGCGGCGGTGAGGCCGCGCGTGGTAGCGACGAGCGCGTCGGCGACGGCGTCGATCTTGGCCGGCGCCTTGGCGGTGAGCCAGCCGGCGACCAGCGCGATCTGGTTCTCGGCGATCTGATGCGCCGCCACCGGCAGCGGCAGCAGCGGACGGGCGCGGGTCTGCTGCGCCAGCTTGGCAAGCCGCGGTTCGATTAGGCCGGCGAGGGTCTTGACCCAGAGCGCGCGCACGGGGCCGGCGAAGAAGACCTGGTTGCGGCTGCGCTGCTGGTGGAAGTGATCGAGCTGTTTGAGCACCGCTTCGGGCGGCAGCTCGTTGCCGACCAGCACCGCGAGCAGCGTCGAAGGCCGCGCCATGGACTGTTTGAGAATGTCGTCCTTGCCGGTGTAGTGCATGTAGAAGGTCGAGCGCCCGACATTGGCGCGCGCGGCGATGCGCTCGACCGAGACCGCTTCATAGCCTTCGGACAGCATCAGGGCGATGAAGGCGCTCATCAGCGCGGCACGCGTGCGCTCGGTGCGGCGGTCGGGCTTGGGCATCGCTTCACATTCGGTTGATACCGGCGCCCGAAGATGGGCGCTTGCCTGGGTTTCGCCAAGTCCACTATCGGACAAATCGATGCCACTGTCCAAAAATGGACGGATGGCGGCGCGGCGCCAGCAACTTGGCCGGACGGCATCCTACATACAGGCGGCAATCGAGTCAGGGGCTCATGATGACCGCCGCTACCGCTTCCGCTTTCGAACCGTCCGACCGCGCCGCCGCATCGCCGACGCGGATGGTGGGCCTCGTCGCCATCGCCACCGGCATCGCCGGCCTGGCGCTGCTGGCGCTGCATCCGGGCGGCGCAGCTCGCGACTTCGCCGGCATGGTGAAGGAAGAAGCGGCGAACCTCGTCATGAACGCGGTGGTGCATGGCGGCTTCATCGCCGTGCTGGCGGTGCAGATGCTGTGCTACGCGGTGCTGTCGCGGCGGAT
>CAYXMO010000368.1:0-3627 GCA_964465935.1 uncultured Rhizobium sp. | reverse complement strand
CGGTGTCGAACAAGAGCGGCAATGTCGGCTCCTGCTGCATCGCCGAGCGCCGCACCATCGAGACCATCGAGGACGGCAAGCCCGTCACGCCCTTTATGAAATTCGGCGACCGCGTCCGCATCGAGATGCTGGGCGCCGCCGGCAATTCCATCTTCGGAGCGATCGACCAGCATGTCGTCAAAACCTGACTTCGCCCTCTACGGCTATTTTCGTTCCTCGGCGGCGTTCCGCGCCCGCATCGCGCTGAACCTCAAAGGCATCGCGCCGGAACTGCGCTTCGTCCATCTGCTGCGCAATGGCGGCGAGCAGCACACCGCGGACTACAAGGCGCTCAATCCGCAGGAGCTGATCCCGGCGCTGATGCATGATGGCCATCTGATCACTCAGTCGCTGGCGATCGTCGAATATCTCGACGAGATCGTGCCCACGCCGCCGCTGCTGCCCAGGGACGCGCCCGGCCGCGCCCGGGTGCGCGAGATCGCCTATGCCATCGCCTGCGACATCCACCCGGTGAACAATCTGCGCGTCAACCAATACATCGCCACGACCTTCGGCGCGACGCCGCAGCAGCAGGCCGACTGGCAGCGCCATTGGATCACCACCGGCTTCGCGGCGTTGGAGACGATGCTCTCCACCTCGAAGCTGACCGGCGCCTATTGTCATGGCGACACGCCGAGCATCGCCGACATCTGCCTGATCCCGCAATGCGCCAACGCCAAACGGGTCAAGCTCGACTTCACGCCGTTTCCGACCATCGCCCGCATCGAAGCGCACGCGCTCAAACACCCCGCCTTCGACGCCGCCCTGCCCGCGAACCAGCCCGATGCCGAGTAGCGCGGCGCGCAAGACCGAACGGCAGCTCGATCTCGCGCCAAAGGCGTGGCTCGATCTCGAGCATTTCGTGCCCTATCGCCTCTCGGTGCTGTCCAACCGCGTTTCCTCCGCCATCGCCAAGGAATACTCCGACCGCTTCGGGCTCTCGATCCCGGAATGGCGCGTCATGGCGGTGCTGGGCGGCACGCCCGGTCTGTCGGCCCGCGACGTCGCCGAGCGCACCGCGATGGACAAGGTGCAGGTCAGCCGCGCCGTCGAGAGCCTGATGCGCGCCCGGCGCGTCACGCGCAGCGCCGACGCGCAAGACGGCCGCATCCAGCGCCTCGCGCTCACGCCCAAGGGCCATGCCATCTATGACGACGTCGTGCCGCTGGCGCTGCATCTGGAGGAGATGTTCCTCTCGGCGCTCAAGCCCGACGAGCGCCGCCAGTTCGACGCTCTGATGGCCAAGCTGGCGCGCCGGGCGCATCTGTTGGTCGTCAGCGAAACCGCCTAACGTCTCCCCAGCACCATAGGGAGAGCATCATGGCCATCCGCATCGGCATCCTGGGCGCGGCGAAGATCGCGCCGCCCGTCGTCATCAATCCGTCGCGCGACAACAAGGATTTCGCGGTCGTCGCCGTCGCGGCGCGCGATCCCGAGCGCGCCAAGGCCTATGCCGCCGAACACAAAATCCCCGTCGTGGCGAAGGACTACGACGCGCTGGTGCGCCATGCCGAGGTCGATCTCGTCTACAACGCCCTGCCGCCCGGCGGCCACGCGCAATGGACCGTCGCGGCGCTGGCAGCCGGCAAGCATGTGCTGTGCGAGAAGCCGTTCGCGATGAACGCGGCACAAGTCCGCCGCATGAACGAGGCCGCGGCGCGGACCGGTAGGACGCTGGTCGAGGCCTTCCACTACCGCCATCATGCGGTGATGCAGCGTGCCGTCGCCATCGCCCGCTCCGGCGAGTTGGGCAGGCTGGAGCGCGCCGAAGCCTCGTTCGAGGTCCCGATCCCTTACCGCGAAGGCGAGCTGCGCTGGACCCGCGAGCAGGGCGGCGGGGCGTTGATGGATCTGGGCTGCTATCCCATCCACTGCCTGCGTTCGGTGCTGGGCAGCGAGCCCAAGGTGCTGGCCGCGTCGTGCGCGATGGAGCACGGCGTCGATGTCACGACCAAGGCCGAGCTCGACTTCGCCGGTGTGCCCGCCAGCCTTTCGACCTCGATGAAGCCGGACCGTTTCGGCGCACGCCTGCTGCTCACCGGCGCACAAGGCAGCCTGGAAATCCTCAACTTCGTCGCGCCGCAGATGGGCTGCCGCTTCACGGTCACCATCGGCGGCACGCCGCGCGAGGAGCCGACGGCGGGGCCGGCGACCTATGTCGCCCAGCTGGCCGAACTGGGCGACGTATTGCTGCGCGGCAAGAAGCAGCTCATCACCAACGCGGACTCGCTGGGCAACATGGCCACGATCGACACGATCTACGCCAAGGCGGGGGTGGAAAGAGCGTTCGCTTAGAGACTCACCTCCCCCCTCGCGGGGAGGTGAATCTACCTCTCCGTCGCCTTGAGCAGCGCCGCCAGCTTGTCCTGCCACAGCGCCGCCCAGGTGTGGGTGCCGTGGCCATGGGTCTGCTCGCTGATCGGGATGAGCACGAAGGTGGCGTGCTTGAGCTCCTTGACCCGCGTCTCGGCGATGCCGAGCTCCGGCGGGTTGATGAAGTCGTCGGCCGAGTTCACCCACATCACCGGCGCTTCGATCAGCCCAAGCTTCGGCGACGGGTCGTAATTGCGCGAGGCGTCGACCTGGTAGAGGAAATCGTTGGCGTCGAGCGTCGTCAGATTGTGCGCCGTCGTCGTGTCGATATAGGCGTCGACGCCGTCGCGCGTGGGGTATGTCTTCTGCGCCAGCAGCGGCGCCTGTCCGGCGAGGATGAGAAAATCGGAGGCGGTACGCAGGCCCGCCAGCGGCTGGCTCTTGTATTCGCCGCCGTCCCAGGCCGGATCGTTCCGGATCGCGTCCGTCGTCATCTTGCGCCACATCCGGTTGCGTCCCGCGATCTGCACCGGCAGGCAGGCCAGCGGCATCAGCGCGTCCATGAATTTCGGATAAGTCTCGCCCCACACGAAGCTGTGCATGCAGCCCATCGAGGTGCCCATGACCAGGCGCAGATGATTCACATGCAAGCCCGCCGTCACCAGCAGATATTGCGCCTTGACCATATCGTCATAGTCGTAGCGCGGGAATTTCGCGTGCAGCCCGTCGCTCGGCTTCGAGGATTTGCCGTGACCGATGCCGTCGGGAAGGATGATGAAGTACTTGGCCAGATCGAGCAGGCCGCCCGGCGCGAACAGCACGTCGGCGAATTGCGGGCGCTGGAACTGGTGCCCGTCGCCGCCGGTGCCGTGCAGGATCAGCACCGCGTTGTCGATCCGCCCGCCGCGCCCGCGATGCGGCGTGCCGTAGGTCGTGTAGTGCAGCCGCAGTTCGGCCAGCGTCTCGCCGGAGACAAATTTGAAATTGTGGACGACATAGTCGCCTTCCTTGGGCTCGGCGGCACGGGCTGTGCCCGTTCCGAGCAACACGACGGCGGCAAGCACAGCGATTCGCTTGATCATTTTTCCAATCCCCATGAAGCGGGCGATGACGGTTGAGGGTGGAATGGATTGAAGGGCCCGGTCAATCGACATTGCAACAGGCTGCCCGCCTGCGCATAACTCCTCGGGACAGGGAAGGGATCATGGCATGAGCAACAGCGACGAAACCCGCGCACTGGTCGCGGCAGACGACAAGCAGGACTTCGACTTCGCC
>CAYXMO010000367.1:0-3642 GCA_964465935.1 uncultured Rhizobium sp. | reverse complement strand
CCGACGATGCTGAAGCGGACGCGGCGTGGGCCGCCGGCATAGGGCATCGGCTTGGCGGTGTCGTCGAGCTCGCCGGCCGACAGGATCAGCTGGCAGAACAGCTCGCCGCCGCTGATACGGTGCGTGAGCAGGCCGAGCAGGCAAGCGGTGGTGCGCTCGACTTCGACGCGGACGCGGGTAGCATCGTCGCCGATCTCGGCCCAGCCTTCGGTGAGGCCCAGGCCTTGCGACGACGACACCAGGAACGAGACCGGCGCGCCGTGCTCGATGGTGTGGCCGGCGAGGTCGAAACGCTCGGCGGCCGTGCCGCCGTTCTGGGTGATCAGCGACAGGCGCGCGGCGTCGAAGGCATCGCCCAAGAGCGTAATGTGGCCCAGGCGCAAGGAGCCCTTGCCCCAATCGCTCCAATGGAAGGTGAGATCGAAATCGATGCGCGGTTCGTTCGCGGCGAAGCGCAGCGTCTTGTCGATCGCGCCCTTGGGCGTTTCGATGCGGCCGTGGACGAAGACGTCGCCATTGTCGGCATGCCAGGACCGGCTTTCGCACCACTCCAGATCGGTGATCTTGTGTTCGCCCGGCGCCTCGAAGACGCAGTCGCCGGTGTACCAGTCGGCTTGCAGCGCGATGTCGTCGAAGTGACCATGGGCGAGGCCGCCAAGCGCCGGTTTGGCGTGGCCGGTGAACTGCACCGTGGCCAGCGCCAAGCCGCGGCGGCGGTCGAGCCTTGCGGCGACATGCGGCGTGGCGATGTCGATGTTGCGGCTCTGGATAGTGTCACCTTGCGGCTGCGGCGCCGGCGCGGGCAGTGCCACGCTCCATCTGGCTTCGGCGGCGCGCAGGCGGGCGCAGAACGCGGCCCAGCGCCTCTGCGTGATGTGGGTGCGGAAATCGCTGGCCCACAGGGTGCAGAGCTCTTTCCAGGCCGCGGCGTCGGCGCCCCTCGCCGCCATGCCGCGATAGACGCGCTCGCAGGCGGCGTTGACGCCCAGATCGTCGCGTCCGGTGACCGCCCAGCGGGCGAGATTGTATTTGCGTTGCTTCTTGACCGGGATCGGGCTGGCCGGGGTCTCTAGACGCAGCGTCTGGCCGGCATGGGCGACGTCGCGCAAGCCGAGCACGGCGGAGGGCGCGATCAGTTCGAATTCGGCGCCAAGACGCGCGAAGGCTTCTTCCATACGCGCCCATTCGCCGCCGACGTTCTTTTCCTCGGTCTTGTAGCGGCCGGGACGGAAATCGAAAATCTCCGCGTCGCTGGCATAGACGCAGAGCGCGCGGCGTCCCGGCGCCTGGGCGCCGCGGACATAGGCGAGATAAGGCTCGATCTCGATGTCGCGGTGCACGAAGCGCTGCATCTTCTGGAACGCGACGGTGTTGGTCCAGATCAGGCCGATGGCGCGGCCGTCGGCGCCGAGGGCGCGCTGCGGCAGATAGCGGGTCTCGGGCGCCCAGTTGGGATGCGCGGTGCCGGGATTGTCCCAGTCCATGGCGAGGGCGCGATAGCCGGCGTCGAGATAGAGGCCGACCAGACCGCCGGAATAGGCCTGTTCGTTGACCAGCGCCACGGCCGGCTGCACACCCAGCAGGCGCTTATAGATGTCGTTGCCGAGCTTGAGATTCTCCTGCGTGACGCGGGCGGGAACCAGCGGGCCGATCATCTGCGAATAGCCCGAGCCGATCAGCTCGATGCGGCCTTGCTCCAGCAGCGCGCGCGCCTGGGCGATCCAGCTGGGATCGCGGGCGGCGATTTCTTCCAGGGTGAAGCCGGTGGCTTCGATCCCGATGGGGCCGAACTTCTCGGCGAGGTTCAGCAGCGGCCAATAGCAGCGGGCGATCACCTCGGCGCGTTGCTCTTCCTCGATGGAGGAGAACGCCAGGTTGAGATGGAACAGCGCAAAAAGCTGCAGCGTGCCGGCAGCCGCCTTGATGTCGCGCTGAGCCAGCGGCGCGTTCATGCGGTGACGATCTTCAAGCAAGCGAGCGCGTCGTTCGCCGCCGCCAGCGCCGCGTCGCGCGACGCGCCGACGGTCAGGACCATGGCGGCGGAGGGGCGCTTGTCGCCGGCGGCGGGGATGATGTCGCCGGGCTTGGCGGTGACGATGACCTCGGCGACGCCGGAGATTTTCCGGGCGTCTTCGATGCCTTCGACCGAGACGACGCGACCGGCTTTGGGAAAGGCGTAGCGCTGGATCACCGGCGTGAATTGCTTCGGCTCGAGTTCCTCGGACGTTACGGTTTCGCCGAGCGCGATGCGGATCGCGGCGCCGATGAAATCGACGCCGGTGTTGAGCGGAATCTCGCGGGTACAGAAGAAGCCGCCGGAGAGGCGCGCCGCCAGTTCGATGACATAAGGCTCGCCATCGTGGACGACGATGTCGCCTTTTACGGTGCCGTTCGTAATGCCGAGCGCCGCGGCTGCCTTGCCGACGACATCTTTCACTTTCTGCTGGATATCGGGCGACAGATGGCTGGGCAGATCGCCCCCATTCTCGATGAAGAAGGGCGCGTAGCGCTCCAGATATTCGTAATTGCGGTCGGAAAAGCCGGGCGTGAAGCAGCGGCCATTCACCACCACCGACTCGGTCGAGACCTGTGGGCCGGAAAGATACTGCTCGACCATCACGCGCTCGCTCGGCGAGTGGGAGCGGGCGAACAGGAAGGCCTTGTGCAGGTCGGCAACCTGCGCCACGCGCTGCACGCCGCGGCTGCCGCGGCTGTCGACCGGCTTGATGACGAGATCGTTGCCGCGTTCGATGGCGACGCGCTGCAGGGCTTGCGGCGTCGCGACTTCGTCGAACCACGGCACCGGCACGCCGCATTGCGCGAAGCGGCGCTTCATCGCGAGCTTGTCGCAGGCGAGCTCGGCGGCGGCGACGGAGATGCCGGGCAGGCGGAGGCGCTGCGCCACGGTCGCTGCGGTGACCGGCGCGTCGGCGGCGACGCAGATCACGCCGTCTATCTTGCGGATCTTGCGGCTGAAGCGTTCGGCGGCGGCGGCGGTCTCGGCCGGGCCGTAGACGTCGGCGATCAGGCAGGAATCGGCGAAGGCGAAGCCGGGGGCGTTGGGGTCGATGTCGGAGACGACCACATAGTGGCCCATCTCCTTGGCGCGCCTCGCGGCGTCGGCCGCTTCGATCCCGCCCGAGACTATGAGGAGGGTCTTGCTCATCAGAAGTAGAGTCCGCCGTTGACGTTGAGGGTCTGTGCCGTGATGTAGGAGGCGGCGTCGCAGCTAAGGAACACGACGGCGTCGGCGACTTCCTGGGCGCGGCCCAAGCGTTTCAGGACGATGCCTTCCGCCGCTTTCTGCACGCTCGCGGCCTGCAGGCCGGCGTTACCCATATCGGAGGCGATCAGGCCGGCGGCGACGACGTTGGAGCGCACGTTCGACGCGGCGCCGAAGCGCGCGATGACCTGCGCCAGCGAGATCAGCCCGGCTTTCGACGCGGCGTAATGCGCGGTGCGCGGGCCGCCATACTGGCCGCTGACCGAGCCGATATGGACGATCGAGCCGCCGCCGGCTTCGGCGAGCAGCGGCAGGAAGACCTGGGCGCAGATATAGGGGCCTTTGAGATTGGTGTTCAGGATCGTGTCCCAGTCGCCGTCCGTTACCTTGTCGAAATCGGTCGGCTTGTTGATGCCGGC
>CAYXMO010000366.1:0-3649 GCA_964465935.1 uncultured Rhizobium sp. | reverse complement strand
TCAAACTGAACCACTCACCGTCATCCTGAGGTGCGAGCGCAGCGAGCCTCGAAGGGTCGGTAGCGGCAGCGTACCGACGCGCCGAACGTGCGTGCTTCGAGGGCCGCTTCGCGGCCACCTCAGCATGACGAGAGTTGAGCAGGGCCGCTTCGATTTGATCGCAACCCGCTCTAGCGGCCGTTAATGGCGTCCCGCCGGATCGGGGCAATCGACGTCGTAGCCGTGCCAGACGTCGGCGCGGTGGCCGTCGCCGGTCTCGTGATGCGCCGGATCGCCGGTATAGCCGCCGCCATAGCCGTCGACCGGACCTTGCGGCGCGGCGCGGAAGCCGTCATCGCCGCCATGCACCGCGTCGCCGACATACCCACCGCCGCCGCCATGCGCGCCGGCTCCCGCATAAGCGCCGGCACCGGCATAGGCGCCCGCCGCGGCATAGGCATAGGCGCTGGCGCCGCTATAACCGCCGCCGTGTCCGCCGGTCGTGTAGCTGGTGCTGCGCGAGTGGTAGTCGTAGGTGAACACGGACATTTCCGAATATTCGCGGCGCCAATAGTAGGAGTGCACGCTGCCGCCGCCGCCGGCATAGCGATGGTGCCAGTAGTGATGGGCGTGTCCGCGATAACGATAGCCGCTGTCTTCGGGCGGCGGCGCATAGGCGTCGCTGCCGCGCATGCCGGCGGGCGGCGCCGGCGGGTTCGTGCAATGGCACTCGACCTTGGCCTGCCGCGGCGTCGTGTTGATGTCGCAGCCGGTGACCGACACTGCGATCAGACCGATTGCCGCCGCCAGAATGACCCGCATGCCCGCTCTCTCTCGCGCGTCCGCGATATGCTTACCAAGCGGTTAATTATGGCCCAGATCGGGGCCAAGCGGGCGGTTTTCACACGCGACGGTTAACGCTCGCGGCCGAAGCTTAGCGCGCAGCAACCCGGGCGGCGCCGATGGCCGGCTGCGGCATGCGGCGGGCGGCGCGGGCGGCCGCTTCGACGCGGACGAGGTCGGCATCGCGGCGCACGAAACGCGTCACCTGGCTGGGCAACAGCCGCACTTCGTAATAGGAGCGCACCAGCTCGCGCTTCACATAGGTCCAGGAAAAATCGCGAAACTGCCGGCGCCATTCCTCGATATCGGTGGCGCCTCCCAGGGCCGCGCTCTGGCGCGCCACTGCCGGGGTCAGCTGATAGGGCCGCAGCATCTCGGCCATCGGCGAATTGTTCGGATTGAACAGCATGTGATCGACGGGCAGGGCCCAGCGCTCGGGCCAGGCCAGCAGCAGGCGCGCCGTCTCGCGCGTCAGGATATAGGCGCCGGCGCCGGTATGGCGCGAGCGCAGGCGTCCGATCTGGCGGCCGCCGGCCTCCACCAGCTCATCGACCAGAACGCGCTGGTTCTGCGGCCCGAAGCGCTCGATCTTCAAGAGGCCGACGTCGCGCGGGATCCAGGACGCGTCGCGCAGCAAAGCTCCGCAGTCGGGATCGAGCGCGACGTCGTCTTCCAGGATCACGCCATGGCTGTCGCCGGTCGACAGGAACATGCTCCAGGCGCGCATATGGCTGAGGGTGCAGCATTTGTCGCCCTTGGGCAGAGGGCCGAGCGGACCGTCGGCGAGAAAATTCCGGTCGGCGACGTCGTCGGGCATGTTGCGGGCATCGACGGCGATGACGGTCTGGTGGCGGAGGCCGAGGGCGGCGAGCTGCGCCGCCATGGCGTCCAGGCGGTCGGTGCGGCGCTGCAGGTTGATGAGGAATATCTGCATGAAAAAGCCCTTGCACCCGGAATCGGCAACGTCGATTCAACGCAGGGGGTTGCCTCCCTCGTTCGTTCGGATTGCCGCTTTGTTTGCTTGCGATTTAGTTCGCGACAAATCGCGACAAAAATTCTTGCCCTGCGCCGGATCGGGACATGAAGTAGCCACGGCGTTCGCGGTGCTGCGCGGTAATCGAGCGGTAACCCGGCGCGCCTGTGCTTGCTGTCAACTTTAGAGAACCATGACTTTACGCCGCAAAATTTTCCACGCGACCGTAAGCGAGGCGCGCCGCACCGAACGGATCGCGATCTCGACGCTGGGCGATTTCCGGCTGGGGCCGCGTACGGCGATCACGCGCGACGAAGCGGCGTGCGAAATCTTGCTGCCTTATTGTTTGGATTTCCTGCGCCGCCGCGCGCTCTATGTCGGTGGCGTCGACGCCAGGGGGGCGCAGGCGGCGGCGTTCTACTATCTGTATCTGCGGCGCCAGGCCAAGCGCGTCGTCTCCGTGCCTTGGGAGATGGATGGGCTCGCCGCGATGCCGCGCGCGCCGCTGTTTCTGTTCTCGCCGGGACGCTGCGGCTCGACCTTGCTCGGCCGCATCCTGTTCGCCGGCGGCGTGCCCAACGTCTCCGAGCCGGACTTCTACACCCAGGCGACGACGGGGCTCGCCGCCAACCCGTTCAATCCGTATGGCGGCCCGATCATCCGCGCCGCCGCCGCGATGGGCGCCGATCTTGCGGCGGCGCTCGATCCGGTGCAGCCGGCCGTGGTGAAGCTGCGTGCCGAGTCCTGCCGCGCGCCGCACTTCCTGATCCAGGCGCAAGAGCGCCGCACTTTGTTCATGACGCGCGGCTTCGAAGACTGGGCGCGCTCCAACGGCCGCGCCTTCGCCAATGGCGCGCGCAAATCGGTCCGCAAATATATGCGCGCGCTCAGCTGCTACGCCTGGCTGAAGCGCCACAGCGATTGCCATCTGGTTCGCTATGAGGACTTGCTGGCCGACCCGCCGGCCACCGCCACGGCGCTGGGACGGTTTCTGGGCCGCGACATCCCGGCGGGCGCCGTTCTGTCAACCATGACGGAAGATTCACAGGCCGGAACGCCGGTCGCCCAGGGCGCGCGCCCGGACCGGCCGGGCTGGGAAAAGCGCTTCGACGAAACCATGGCGTTGTGGAATTCTGCTAGGGTAAGAAAGGCGCGCGACCGGCTCGATTTGGACGAGCTGCGCACCGGCTAGGCCGGCGACCCCGATTAAAGCAGGATTTTTGTGACGGACAGTACGGTCGACCCTGCGGACTTCTCGGGCATCCTGGCGGCGCGCGCGCAAGCGGACCTGAGCGAGCGCGAGCGCACCATCCGCCGCGCCATCGCCGCCGCGGCGGTGCTGCTCGTCCATGTCGTCGCCATCGCCGTCTTCATCACCAGCGTGCACGTCCCGGTGATCGAGCGCATCCGCGCCACGATCCCCGAAGCGATCTGGATACTCATGCCCAAGAAGCCGGCGCCGCCGGCGCCGCGGGTCGAAACGCCGCTGCCGCCCGCCGACATTCTGCCGATGCCCGAAATCACCGCGCCGATCACGCTGCCGTCGATCCACACCCGCACGCCGCCGCCGGCGGCGCCAGGCGACCTCACCGGCGTCGGCCGCTCGCTCGCCTGCGGCGCCTCGAGCTACGAGAACCTGACGGTGGACCAGCGCGAGCAGTGCCTGCGTCATCCCTGGCATTTCGTGAAGCGCCCCGACGGCACCATCGTGCTGGAAGCGCCGGCCAAGCCGCCGCCGCCGCCCGCCTTCACCGGCGGCGACCTGATGCGCCACGAGCAGCAGACCGCGCCGCCCTGTCCGGTGCTGCAGAACGTGCCGTGCCTGAGCAAGGTGCTGCCCAACCGCGACCCGGT
>CAYXMO010000365.1:0-3664 GCA_964465935.1 uncultured Rhizobium sp. | reverse complement strand
TCCATCGCGGCGAGGACGTGGCTGGGGCCGACCTTGCCGGAGGAGCAGGCGGCGCCGGACGAGATGTGGAAGCCGTCGAGGTCGAGCGCCATCAGCGCGTTCTCGGCCTGAAGCTGGGGGATGGCGAAGCAGCAGACGTTCTTCTGGCGCAACTCGTCGGCGCCGAAGATGACGGCGTTGGGCGCCAGGTGGCGCAGCGCGACCTCGAAATGCTGGCGGATCTCGCCGACGGCGTGGCTTTCGCTGTCGAAATTGGCCTGCAAGGCACGGGCGGCGGCGCCGAAGCCGGCGATGCCGAGCACGTTCTGGGTGCCGGCGCGGCGGCGCATCTCCTGGGCGCCGTTGAACAGTGCCGCAAGCGGGGCGCCGTCCTTCGCGATCAGGGCGCCGACGCCTTGCGGGCCGCCGATCTTGTGCGCCGCGAGGCTCAAGTAATCCGCGCCCCAGGCGGAGAAGCGGATCGGGCTGTAGCCGCTGGAGACGGCATCGACATGCAGCAGCGCGCCCTCGCCGCCTTCGGCGCGCAGGATGCTGGCCAAGGCCGCGATGTCCTCGATCACGCCGGTCTCGTTGTTGGCGAAGATCAGCGAGACCAGCACGCGGCCTTTGCCGTTCATCAGCAGGGAGCGGAAGTGCTCGGGCACGATGCGGCCGTTCTCGTCGACCGGGATCTCGGTGAGCTTGAGGCCCGCCGTGGTCTCGCTGAGCGACGCGGCAACGGCGCGGACGCTGTCATGCGCCGTGGCGGCGACGAACAGGCGGGTGAGGCGGTCCTCGGTGTCGATCGCGCCCGCCACCGCGCCGCGCAGGGCGAGCGCGTTGGCTTCGGTGCCGCCGCTGGTGAAGATCACTTCGCCCGCCTTGGCGCCCGCGAAAGCGGCGACCTGCTCGCGCGCCTCCTCGACCAGCGCCCGCGCCGCGCGGCCTGCTCCGTGTACGGAGGATGCGTTGCCGGTCAGATCGAGCGCCTTCAGCACGGCGGCCTTGGCTTCCGCGCGCAACGGCGATGTGGCGTTGTGGTCGAGATAGGGCATGGCGGAGCGACGCTGAGCGGGTGTGTGGCTAGGCCGCTTCTTCGTGCGGCTCGCTGTTGGCCGCGGCGGCCTGGGCGCAGGGCTGGGCCCGTCCGAGGACGCGCTTCTCCACCACGTCGGCGAGCGAGACGCCGGAGAGGAAGACGTGGATCTGGCGGCCGAGCTCTTCCCAGAGGTCATGCGTCACGCAGCGCGCGCCCTGGCCGGTGCAGCCCTTGGAACTGCCCGGCTTGCAGCGGGTGGCGGCGATCGGCTCGTCGACGGCGACGATGACGTCGGCGATGCGCAGATCGTTGGCCGGACGGCTGAGGCGGTAGCCGCCGCCGGGGCCGCGCACGCTCTTCACCAGCCCGCCGCGGCGCAGCTTGGCGAAGAGTTGCTCGAGATAGGAGAGCGAAATCTCCTGGCGCTGGGCGATGTCGGCGAGCGAGACCGGCTTGTTCGCCGCCTCGTGCTGGGCCAGGTCGGCCATGGCCATGACGGCGTAACGTCCTTTGGTGCTGAGGCGCATCGGGGGTCTCCTTTGTCGGCGAAGCGCGTTTTGCCTTGCTTTTGAGGGGCCTAGTCGGTGTAAGAACAGGCCCGCCGCGCTCTGGAATCTGCCAGCCGGATATAGATATCCCGACTACCACGGTCAAGTATTAGCGTGACGCACTGCACACATGGCTCCAATGCCTTGAATTCCCTGTTCGTTTCCAGGGTATTGGAACCGCCGAAATCCGACAAAAAGCCTGTTAAATCGATGCCTTCCAGCCCCGACGGACCCCATGCCTGACATCATTCTTCCCGGCCCCGCCGGGCGCATCGAAGCCCGTTACCAGCGCCAGAAGACACCCGGGGCGCCGATGGCGCTGGTGCTGCATCCGCATCCGCAGTTCGGCGGGACGATGAACAATCCGCTCGTCTATGACCTGTTCCACATGTTCCACAAGCTGGGCTGCACCACAGTGCGGTTCAATTTTCGGGGCGTCGGACGCAGCCAGGGGACGTTCGATTCCGGCTCGGGCGAGTTGTCGGATGCCGCCGCCGTGCTCGACTGGATGAACACGCTCTATCCCAACCCGTCGAACGTCTGGGTGTGCGGCATCTCGTTCGGGGCCTGGATCGGGATGCAGCTGCTCATGCGGCGGCCGGAGATCACCGGCTTCGTCTCGATCGCGCCGCCGGCATCGATGTACGACTTCGCCTTCCTGGCGCCCTGCCCGGCCTCCGGCCTGATCGTGCACGGCACCAAGGACCAGGTCGTGCCCGAGCCCGACGTGCAGAAGCTGGTCGACCGGCTGACGGCGCAGAAGGGCATCAAGATTACCTACGACAAGATCGAAGGCGCCAACCACTTCTTCGACAAGCACGAAGGCGACGTGGTGTCGTCGGTCGAAGAATACGTCCACAACATGATGAGCAAGCCGCGCGAAGGGCGTTGATCGTGCGTGCTTCGAGGCTCGGCCTGCGGCCTCGCACCTCAGCATGACGAAAGTTGTGCTTGCACGCTCTCGTCATGCTGAGGTGCGAGCGAAGCGAGCCTCGAAGCACGCACACTTCCTCAGTCTTTTCGGTTCAATCTGCCGCCCGTCGTCGGCGTTTTCACGCCCGTCGTGCTCGGCAGGCTGAGCGGCAGGCCCTTGGCGGCGCGGGCCGCGAGATAAGCGAACGCTTCGGCTTCGACGAAATCGCCGTTCCAGCCCGCGTCCTCGGCGGCGAGCACTGGCGCGTTCACGCGGGCGCGCAGAGCGTCCATCAGCGCCCCATTGTGGCGGCCGCCGCCACAGACGATCCAGGTTGTCGGCATATCCGCGAAGTGCTCGCGCGCCCTGGCGATGGACGCGGCGGTGAAGGCGGTGAGCGTCGCGGCGCCGTCCCTGACGCCTAAGCCCTCGACCGCTTCTGTGCCGAAGGCCATGCGGTCCAGCGATTTGGGCGGGCGGGTGTCGAAGAACGGCTTGGCGAGAAGCTTCTGCAGCACCTCGCCGTCGACGCGGCCGCTGCGCGCCATGGTGCCGTTGTCGTCGATCGCTCTGCCGGTGTGGCGATGCATCCAGTCGTCGATCGGGGCGTTGCCCGGACCGGTGTCGAACGCCTCGATCGTGTCACCGTCGACATAGGTGACGTTGGCGACGCCGCCGATGTTCACCACCGCGACCGGTCCGGAGAGGTTCGGGTTCTTACGCACGAGGGCGGCATGATAGAGCGGCACCAGCGGCGCGCCCTGCCCGCCCGCGGCGATGTCGGCGCTGCGGAAATCGTCGATCACCGCGATGCGGCAGATGCGCGCCAGGGCGCGGCCATTGCCGATCTGCCAGCTGAAGCGCGCGCGGTGCAGGACGGTCTGGCCGTGAAAGCCGATATAGGCGATGTCGGCGGGGACGAGGCCGGCGTGACGGCGCAGGGTGTTGACCGCCTCGGCATGGACGCGGTCGACGATGCGCTCGGCGCGGCGGAGGAGCGGCGACTTCACGCCGGGCCGCAGGTTCGGGGCCTCTGCCAGCGCCGCCCGCAGGACCTCCTTGTGGATGTCGAGATACGGCACCGTCAGCCCCGGGCCGGGCTCGACCACGCACTCCCCGTCGGTGTCCAGCAGCGCCGCGTCGACCCCGTCGAGCGACGTTCCGCTCATAAGACCTATGATTTTC
>CAYXMO010000364.1:0-3680 GCA_964465935.1 uncultured Rhizobium sp. | reverse complement strand
TGGACGTGCACGCTCATCAGCAGGCCGAAGCCGAACATCACCGAGAACATCGCCGAGCCGCCATAGGAGATCAGCGGCATCGGAATGCCGACCACCGGGATCAGGCCCATCACCATCGAGGCGTTGATCATGATGTAGAAGAAGAAGTTGAGCGTCACGCCCATCGCCAGCAATCGGCCGAACTGGCTGCGCGCCGCCATCGCGATCTGCACGCCGTAATAGATCACCACCGCGAACAGCATCAGTAGGGCCACGGCGCCGACGAAGCCGAACTCCTCGCAGAGGCTGGTCCAGATGAAGTCGGTCTGCTTCTCGGGCAGGAAGTTGAGGCGGCTCTGGGTGCCCTGCAGGAAGCCCTTGCCGGTGACGCCGCCCGAGCCGATCGCGATCTTGGCCTGGGTGATGTTCCAGCCCGCGCCCAGCGCGTCGGATTCCGGATCGAGGAAGGTCAGCACCCGGCGCTTCTGGTAGTCGTGGAGCACGAACTGCCAGGCCATCGGCACCGCCGCCGCGATGGCGGTCAGCGTCGGCGCGATCCACCACCACGAAAGCCCGGCCAGGAACAGCAGCGAGGCGCCGTCGGCCAGGATGATCAGCGTGGTGCCCAGATTGGGCTGCAGCACCACGAACACCGCCGGAATGCCGATGATGGCGAGCGCGATGCCGAGATTGAGCGGCTTGGAGACTTCCTCGACGCTCTTGCCGTGCAGGAAGCGGGCGAGCGCCAGCACCAGGCTGATCTTCATCAGCTCCGACGGCTGCAAGCCGATCGGCCCCAGCGACACCCAGCGTTCGGCGCCCTTGCCGACATGGCCGGCGATCACCACCACGATCAGCAGCAGCAGCGACACGCCATAGGCGGGATAGGCCAGACTCATCCACACCCTTATGTCGACCATCGCGGCGGCGATCAGGATGACGAGGCCCATCATGAAGCGCAGGATCTGCGGGCTCGCCCAGGGCGACAGATTCCCGCCAGCGACCGAATAGAGCATCGCAAACCCGGCGCAGGCGATGATGCCGATCAGCAGCACCAGGCCCCAATTCACCTCATAGAGCTTGTCGACGATGCTGAGCGTGCGGCGCGCGGCGGCATAAGGGCGTGTCGTCATGCGCGGCCTCCCGGCGGCGGCGCGGCCATCGCGGCATTGGTCGGATAGGCGGCGCGCAGGCCGAGCGGATTGCGCTGCTGCGCGAAGAGCAGAACGTCATGCGCGATCTGCACCTGGGGATGGCCGAGCGCGCCGTGCTCGACGATGCAGGCCAGCGCATAGCGCGGCTGCTCGACCGGCGCGAAGGCGACGAACAGGCCGTGGTCGCGCAATTGCCAGGGCAGCGAGGCGTCGCCCTTCACGCCGGTGGCGCGTTCTTCCTTGGTGATGCGGCGGACCTGGGCGGTGCCGGTCTTGCCGGCCATCTCGAAGCCCGGCTCGGCGATGCGCCAGCGCGAGGCGGTGCCGCCGCCATTGACCACCGCGTTCATGCCGGCGCGCACCGCGGCGAAGGCGTCGTCGCCGAACGGCAAGGGATCGGCTAGCGGCCGCGGCTGCGTCGTGCTCCCGACGGTGTGGGCGATGCGCGGCGTCACGGCGCGGCCCGAGGCGATGCGCGCCGCCATGGTCGCGAGCTGGATCGGGGTCGCGAGCACATAGCCCTGGCCGATGCCGGTGACCAGGCTCTCGCCGGTCTGCCACGGAATGCCGAAGCGCGCTTCCTTCCAGGCGGCGCTGGGAATGAAGCCGGAATTCTCGCCCGGCACTTCGATGCCCGTGGTCGCGCCGAGGCCGAGCGCCCGTGCCGCCGCTTCCATCTTGTCGATGCCGAGCCGGCGCGCGACCTCGTAGAAGAACACGTCGCAGGATTGCGCGATGCCGCGCTGCAGGTCGACGCCGCCATGGCCGCCGCGCTTCCAGCAATGGAACTGATGATTGCCCAGGGTCAGCGAGCCCGAGCAGTTGACGTGCAGGTCGGAAAGGCCGTTCTGCACCGCCGCCATCGCCATCGCCGGCTTGAAGGTCGAGCCCGGCGGATAGGCGCCGGACAGCGCCTTGTTCAGCAGCGGCTTGTGGTCGTCCTCGACCAGGCCTTTCCACTGGCTGGGCGAGATGCCGACGTTGAACAGGTTGGGATCGTAGCCCGGCGCCGACGACATCGTCAGCACGTCGCCGGTCTGGGCGTCGAGCACGACGCAGGCGGCGCTCTGCCCCGCCAGGCGCTGGTCGGTGAAGCGCTGCAATTCGCAATCGATGGTCAGCCAGACGTCCTGGCCCGGCACGCCGGAATCGCGGCTCAGCTCGCGGATGACGCGGCCATAGGCGTTGACCTCGACCCGGCTGGCGCCGGCTTCGCCGCGCACTTGCGCATCGAACGCCTTCTCGATGCCGCGCTTGCCGATGCGAAAGCCCGGCAGGTTGAGCAGCGTGTCGGTTTCGTCCTGCTTGTCCTCCTGGCTCACGGCGGCGACGTAACCCAGGATGTGCGACAGCTCGGCGCCGAAGGGATAGTCGCGGGTCTCGCCGACGTCGGGCTGGATGCCGGAAAGATACGGCAGATGCATGTTGATGCGCGCGAACTCTTCCCAGGTCAGGTTCTCCGCCACCGGCACCGGCACGAATTTGCGGTTCATCGCGACGTCGTGCAGCACCTTCTTCTTCTGTGCGTCGCTGAGCAGGATCACCTGGCCGATGGCGTTCAGCGCCGCCTCGACGCCTTCGGTCGCCTGCTCCGAGACCAGAAGGACGCGGTAGTTGCGCCGGTTGTTGGCGAGCTCGACCCCGAAGCGGTCGAGAATGCGGCCGCGCGGCGGCGCCAGGAGCCGCTGGTTGACGCGGTTGTCTTCGGCCTGGGTGCGGTATTGCGCGCCGTTCCTGATCTGCAGCTGATAGAGCCGTCCGCCCAGCACCGCGAACACCGCCGCCATGCCGCCGGTCATGCCGAGGCTGCGCCGGGTGAAGCTGGCGTAGCGGCTTTTGTCCTTGCGGTCGAAGACGGGCATCTAGAAGTCGCTCCTGAGCGGACCGACCAGGCGGCGATGGATGCCGCCGAGCACCACGATGGCGAAGACATAGACCAGCACCGTCATCGCCAGCTCGCCCATCACCGGCGCCAGCGGCAAGAGCGTCCAATTGTAGAGCGAGACGATGACGTAAGCGCTGCCGCTTGCCACCAGCGCCGCGATCGCGAAGCCGATGATGGCGCCGATGCCCGACAAGCCCGCCAGCATGTCGCGCTGGCGGTCGACGATGAAATAGGCGGCGAGGAACGAGGCGGCCCACACCCCGGGCGGCCCGCCGGAGAGGAAATCCTCGAGCACGCCCAGCGCAA
Organism: uncultured Rhizobium sp.; assembly: GCA_964465935.1. Lineage (GTDB taxonomy): Bacteria > Pseudomonadota > Alphaproteobacteria > Micropepsales > Micropepsaceae > Rhizomicrobium. The sequence goes on along the minus strand of CAYXMO010000364.1, from coordinate 356 downwards.
AAGCCCAGAACGGCGTCATCAGGTCGGGGCGCACGATGGCCCAGAAATACAGCGGCATGAACGCCAGCATCGGCGGCGACAGCCAGCCGCCGAAAAACGACACCGGAAAATTCGCGATCACGCTGCCCAGGATGCCGAGCAGCACCGGTATCGCAGAGGACAACACCCGCCAGCTCATCGTGCTACCGACGCGCTCCATCGCCGGCCTCACTCATTGCCGTCGTCGGGCGTGGGATCGGTCCCGGCCGGTGCCTTGGGCTTGGGCGGCGCGATGGCGGCCGGCGCGTTCGCGGCATGCGCCGACGGCGGCGGCGTGGTCGCCGAAGGCAGCGGCCCGGTTCCGGGCGCGACTGCGC
>CAYXMO010000363.1:0-3695 GCA_964465935.1 uncultured Rhizobium sp. | reverse complement strand
TCGAAGATGCGCTCGCCCGCGATCCGCGTGCCGTAGATGCGTTCTTCGAGCAGGGTGCGGTTCCAATGCTCCATGCCGTTCCAGCTTTCGAGATAGAGCAGGGTCTCGTCGGCCAGTGCCGCCATGATGTAGCCGAGGTCGATCGGGGTCTGGCCGTAAGCCAGGCGCGGTGGCGGCGCCCCGCCATTGGCGAGAATGGCGTCGCGCAGGCGGCGGAACGCGGCCTCGGCGGCGCCCTGCGCTCCCTCGCTGCCGCCCGTTCCCAGGCCCGACGGCCAGCGGTTGGAGCGGATGTCTTCGATCGCGCCGTCGAGCTCGACCCAGAAGGCGCGAAAGCGCGCCAAGGGCTGCAGCACGGCGGGATTCTGCGTCGCATCCATCAGCTTTTCCCGCCCGGCGCGGTTTGCGCCTGCGCCTGTTTGGCGACATAGAGCACGATGCGCCGGGGCCGCCCGTCGGTGTCGGCCGCGATCTCGCTCTGGATTTCCATGGTGCGGTGCTCGCCCAGCGTCATGCCGCCGGGTTGCGCCGGCGTGCGCAAGGCGATGCGCATCAGCACCGCGTCGCTGCTGCGCACCAGGTCGATCTTGTCGGCGCGCTCGATAAGCGAGCGCGGCGCGCCCAAGGCGCGCGCTTCACGGATTTGCGCCATGCGGTCGCGGTCGCCGATCAGGGCGCGGCGCGCCCATTGCTCGACCTGCCACAAGGGCTGGCTGGCGCCGGCGAACAGCTGGACATAGAGGAATTCCTGCAGCCACGGCGCCTGCAATTCGAGGCGGAAGCGGCCGTCGCCCAGATCTTCGAACGGATATTTGTCGAAGCGCTCTTCCAGCTGGTCGACGAGCTGGTTGAGTTCGCCGGTCAGCGCCTCGAAGCAGGGCAAGGGATCGGCGTGGTCGTAGGCGGGCAGCCGGTTGGGCACGTTGAGGCTCGTCAGGCAGGCGAGCGCGCCGACCGCGTTGGCGAGCGCCAGGAACAGGTCGTAAGGATGCGACGAGCCTTGCTCGATCATCGTTTCGAGGCCGGGCAGGGGCGCGACCAGGGCCCGCAGCTGCGCCGCTTCGAGGCTGAACGCCGCGATGCCGGTCGCCTTGAGGTATTCGGCGCGCGTCGCCGCCTTGTCGCGCAGGCGCGCCACGGTGTCGCCGACCAGGCGGTGGATTTCGGAGCGCGCATTGACCGCCAGCGGCGGCGGCGCGAAGCGCAGATTGACGACGCGGCCGTCTTCGAGCGCCAGCCGCGCCAGCGGCACGGTGGTGAATTTGAGCGGCGGGTCTTCGTCCTTGGGCACCAGGACGAGGGTGAGCGTCGGCCGCAGGCTGGCGAGGTCGATCCTGCCGTCGGGCGCGAACTCATCGGCGACCGCGCGCTGCAGATGCTGGCGATAGCGGCCCAGATTGGTGTCGGGGTCGACGCGCAGTCCCGGGCGGTCGGCCAGCACCGCGAGATGGATGGTGCAGGGGCCTTTCTTAAGCAGCTCGAAATGCGGCTTGAGGTCGAGCGACAGCGGCAGCGTGTTGTCCAGTGGATGGCACACCACCAGACCGTCCGGCATGACGGCTTCGAGGCGCTCGATCTCGAACACGCCTTGCGCCAGCGGCGAAGCGGGAACGATCAACTCGGTCAAGCCCCAGCGATAGGGCAGCATCGCGGCCGCGAGATAGGCGACGAGCTGTTCGATACGCCGGTTGGCGACCTGGAAATGCTGCGGCGAAAGCTGCATCCCTTCCGACCACAGCACCGCATCGGGGATGTTTCGCGCGTCCAAAGGATATTTTCCTTCGCTCATTGTGGCGACAGCCTCACATCGTCGGCGCCGAGCATCAGGCGAACCTCGGAATTGTCGGTGAGCCGCAGGCGGTGCTCGCCTTCATTGTCGTAGAGCGCGAAGACGACGGCGGCCTTCATGCCGCTGGGCGAATCCACCTTGGCGTCGCGCAGCACCTGGCCCGGCACGATCTCCCAGGACTGCACCGCGACGCCCTCGGGATAGTCGCGGAGGAATTCGGCGCGGCGGGTGAACCAATCGCGCGCGTTCAGTTTCAGGATCGCCGCGGCGGCCTCCTCGTCGCTCAACATCACAAGGTCGACGGCGATCGCGGTGTTGCGGTTGGCCTCAGGCTCGGCGGTGATGCTGATCCGCGAGATCGACATGCCGCTGATCCAGTCGGGCACCAGGCTGCAGCCGCCGGCGACGAGCAGCGCGGACAAGGCGAGAGCGGCGGGCGCAAGTCTCATGGCCGCTCCCCGCCCTGCGCCGGCGCGACCAGCGTCTTGATCCCCAGATCGCGTTCCAGCGCGAGGCCGCGCTCTGCCGCTGCGGCGCGGCTGGCGAAGATTTGCGTCAGGCGCACCAGGTTCAAGACGTGGCCGCCGGCATCGCGTCGCGCATAGACGGCTGCGCTCTGGCCTTGCGCGGTGAGCTTTGCGGCGAGGCGGTCGGCGGCCGCGCGATTTTGAAAGGCGCCCGCTTGCACCGCATAGCCGGCGGCAGCGGCGCTCCGACGCGGCGGCGGCGCGACGTCGGCCACTGGCGGCGCCTCGCTATGGTCGCTGGGGATGGTCTCGGAAGGTGGCGGTATCCAGGGCAGCGGCGCCGCTTCCGGTTTGGGCACGACCATCGCCGGTCGCGGCGGCGGCGGTTGCGCCGGACGCGTGTCGGGCTGCGGCCGGTCGAGCACGATCATCAGCGTGAGCACGGCCCCGAGCGCGGCGCCGACCAGGGCGACGGCGATCTGTCCCGCCACGATGAAAGTGCTGGAACGGCTGTCCGCCACGGCAAGGGTTCTTTTCACCAAGGGTTTCGCGCATCTTCGCGGGTGCAGGCGCGGCAATTCCGCGGGGTGATCATGGGATGGCAACGCTCGCTTGGCCGGGGCTGACGACCTGGATCATGCCGCCCCACATGCAGGTCAGCTTGCAGCTGTTGTCCAGCGCCGGCATGCTGCCGATCATCACGGTGGGCGCTCCGGGAACCCATGGCGCCGCGGTGGCGGGAATGCAGGGCATCGGCGTCAGCACGCCCAGCGCCGCCGCCGTCGCTGCCGCGACCATCGGATTGGCCATGCTGTTGCAGACGCCGAAAGGCGGGACGTTGAGCATCGGCGCATGGTCCATGATCGTCGCGGCAGGCACGCCGCCGGCCATGGTGCGATTAGCCGGCAGGACGACGAGCGTGCTCGGCGCAGCGCCGAAACTGCACTGAAGCGACGCCCCCATGACGACCTGCAACGCCACGAAATCCCCCTCGACCGCCCAAATTGCCGTTCCGAGCCAAAGAACTTGGTTAATACTCTATTATCAAGCTAAATATCTGACAACATAGCTTTTATCGTGCTGGAGCCCTGGCCGGCACGGGTTCTTGGCGCTCGGTTCGGGGTCGCTTTGGCGGCAATGGCCGGTGCAATAGCGTCTGGACGTCGACGGCCATTGGCGTCGCCCAGGATTTGCGCCGTGCGCGCGGCACCGCGGGCCTCTTTGCCGGATTTGCCTTTCGCAGCTAGGGTTTGGCCTCGGTTCTTGCGGTGGATCATGCGGATTGTCCGGTGCGCTTCATTTGCTCTGGCCGCGCTCGGCCTGTCGGGCTGCGCGACCTTTGTCGAGGGCAGCCGCCAGCTGATCACGGTGACGACGCCGCCGACCCAGTCGGCGACCTGCGTCCTGACGCGCCCCGGCGGCCGCTGGACGGTGACGAC
>CAYXMO010000362.1:0-3709 GCA_964465935.1 uncultured Rhizobium sp. | reverse complement strand
AGATAGAGCACATAGGTCGGCAGATACGGCGTCGCGTCGCGCCCGCCCTGGGCGTGCACGATGCGCGTCAATTGTCCGTCGACGGCGTGGATCGCGGCGGAACGCAGGAAGGTGCCGGCGCATTTGGGCGCGAAGGCGAGCAGGACGGACGGCCGCCGCCGCCCCAGACCGCGCAGATAGGCGGCCTGCTCCGGCTCGAACGAGCCGTCGCTGTTGGGCAGCACGAAGATCGCGCTTGCCGCCTCGACATCCAATTCAAGCGACATGGTGCAAATCGCGAGACACGCACGCGATCTATCGGCCCATGGTTGCCGGAAGGTTAGTTACCCATTTGCAATCCGCCGCGGGAAACGAGCGATGGCGCGGGCGCGACGACATGAGATGGGTACAAATCCCCTGGGACCCGCAGGTAGAACTACCTGCCGAATCCGCGCCTCAGGATCGCCCTCGCCTAAGCCGCGCGCGCGTGATGGTGGTGCCCGTCGCCATGGCCGCCGTTGCCGTGACCATGGTCGCCGTGACTGCCATGGCCGTGATCGTCGCCATGGCCGCCATGACCATGGTCGCCATGACCGTGATCGTCATGACCGTGATCGCCATGACCATGCGCCTTCTCGCCGTGGCCGTGATCGCCGTGACCATGATCTTCATGCCCGCCATGGCCGCCGTCGTCATCGCCGCCGCCATGATCGTCGCCGCCATGGCCATGGCTGTCGTGACCGTCATGCGCATGATCGTCATGGCCGCCGCCATGGTCGTCATGCCCATGACCGCCGCCCTGTCCGTGATCGCCATGGCCGGTGTCGCCATGCCCATTGTCGCCGTGGCCGTCGTCGCCATGACCGTCATCGTCACGGCTGCCATGGCCGTGATCGTCATGCCCGCCATGGCCGTGGTCCTCATGACCGCCGCCGTGATCGTCGTGACTCTCGACCGGCACCAGCAGCGGCGCGACCAGTGCCGCGTCGTCCTCCGGCTCGGCGGCTTCGTGCCCGGTGACGGTGCGATAGGCGGCAGCCGTCGCTCCGGCGAACAGCGCGCCGCCGACGACGGCGGCGATGCCGGCCACAACTGAGAGCAGCATCGCATGGCCGGCATAGAACTGCAGCATGGCGTGGGCGCGCGCCGCCGGATCGGCGCCGGCGGCGTGCAGCGCGGCGGAAAGATCCGCGCCTGCCACATAGAACACCACGCCGCAGACGATCGCGACCAGCGGCAGGAAGGTGCCGAGCAGGACCAGGACGATGCGCCAGCCACTGCCGCCGGCAAGCTGCCAGCCGCGCCGCACGCTGGCGCGATGCTCGACCGCGGCGACCGCCGTCAGAAGGAAGAAGAGCTTCAGCACGGTCAGCACGAAGGCGATATAGAGCAGCACCGCGGCAACCATGGCGCCGACCACGACCAGCGACTTGCCGCCGATCAGCGGAGACGGCGGGATCGCGGCGCCGTATTTCGCAGCCGCGCCGAGGCCCAGCACCACCACGGCGACGACGGCGATGTCGAGCAGCAGGATCAGCAGGATCACCCGAATCTGCGCGAACACCAGGCGCAGCTCGCGCGGCCCGATCACGAAATGCGCCAGCGCCAGGTCGTTGCGGATGCCCAGTGCTTCCTGGGTCAGCGAAATGCCCAGAACCGCGCGGGTAAAGAGCGCGAGCACGGCGAAACCCGCCGTCGCGGCGATGCCGTTCATCAGCAATTGGTGATCCTGGGTCAGCGGCGCCAGCCAGGTCGCCGAATTCTGCAGCCAGAAATAGTAGCCGGTGGCGTAGATCAGGGCCGGCAGCCACGCCGTGCCGACGATCTGGAAGAAGCGCCCAAACAGAAACGAATAGGCATGCGCAATGCTTTGGCCGACCGGCACTTTCGACATACTCAACCCCCAGCAGAACCCGTCACCGGACGGCGTTTTATCCCGGATAAAGCTTAACGCGCGGATGTGAAACGTCAAAGACGGTGTGGCGCCGGCGATTGCGGTTTGGCTTCGAATTGCCAGCGAAGCGCGAGGATCAAAGCAACCAGGAATATCGCCGCCGACACGTAAAATGCCGCGCCCGGTATGATTAACGGCGCCCGCGGGCTGACAAAATAGCCGAACAGGCTGGTCCAGATCACCGGCCCGCCGATGCTGGTCAGATTGGTGATGCTGGCGATGGCGCCTTGCAGCAGGCCTTGCTCATTGGCCGGCACGGCGCGCGACATCAGCCCCTGGATCGCGGGCTGCGCCACCGTCCATCCCGTGATCGCGAACGGCATTACAAGGTAAAGCATCCAGCCCTGCGGCAGCGCGCCGTAGAGCACGCTCAGCACGACACTGACGCCCAGGCCGACCAGCACCGCCCGCCGTTCGCCGATGCGCGGAATCAGGATGCGCGTGAACCAGCCTTGTCCGACGACGACGATGACGCCGAACACGCCGAGCGAGACGCCGACTTCGAACGTCCCCCAGCCGAAGCGGTAGCCGGTGTAGAGCACCCAGATCATCTCCGAGACGCGGTTGGCGAAGGTCGCAAGCACGAAGATCGTCAGCAGCCCGAAGATCGACGGATAGCGGCCGATCTCGCGCAGCGCCCCGGCCGGATTGGCCAGCGCCAGCGAGAACGGCTTGCGGTTCTCGGCGGCCAGCGATTCGGGCAGCGCGAAATATCCGAAAATCAGATTGGCCAGGCACAGAAGACCCGCGGCGAGGAACGGCAGGTGCAGGTCGATGCCGCCCAGAACGCCGCCGATCAGCGGCCCGGTGATGAAGCCGGCGCCGAAAGCGGCACCGATCATGCCGAAGCTCTGGGCGCGCTTCTCCGCCGGCGTGATATCGGCGAGATAGGCGCCCGCGGTCGAGAACGATCCACCCATCACGCCGGCGAGAAGGCGCGCCACCGTCAGCACGATCAGGCCCGGCGCGAACGCCATGATGATGTAGGACAGCGCTGAGCCGCCGAGCGAAGCCAGGATGATCGGCCGCCTGCCATAACGGTCGGACAGCACGCCGAACAGCGGCGCGAAGAAGAACTGCATCAGCGAATAGGCCGACGCGAGAAAGCCGGTGATGTAGGAGGCCCAGGAGACGTCGCCGAATGCGAACTGCTGCACCAGCTTGGGCAGGATGGGATAGGCCAGCCCGACGCCCAGCATGTCGATATAGACGACGGCCACCACCAGGATCAGTCGGACGTTGCGCAAGTCCAAGATTTCCGCGAAATGCGGCAACTCCGCCGCGCTCAACCGCTACGCAACCGGCTACGCCATGGGTTCGACCGCCGCTTTGCCCGACAAGGCGCGATAGGCGAACGCCGCCGGCGCGAACAGCAACCCGTACAACAAGGGCGACACCACGAAACTGAGGCCCATCAGCATCGGCAGATGGTTCTGCGCCAGGCGCATCTGGGCCGCCAGGATCTTCATCTGCGCCGCCGCGTCCTTCGCCGCCGGATCGGGCGGCGCGAACATGTCCGGGCCGATGATCACGCCCTGGGCGATGGAGAGAACGAGAAGGAGCGGCACCAGCGTCGCCAGGCCGACCGCGAAGATGCTCCAGAAATTGCCCTTGGTGAGCTGCCAGCTGCGCGCCAGCCCGAAGCCGTTGCCGTCGACCGCAGCCGGCACCATCAGGAAGCTCAGCCGCACCGCGCCATAGAGCAGCGCGCACACGCCCGCCAGCGTAGCCAGGGAAAGCCCGATCGCGGCGGCCGGCGCGGCACTGCCGCCGCCC
>CAYXMO010000361.1:2071-3721 GCA_964465935.1 uncultured Rhizobium sp. | reverse complement strand
AGGCCGAGCTCCTGCGCGCGCTTGATCTCGCTGTCCCAATAGGCGCCCTTGACCAGGCGCACCGGGATGCGGCGATCTTGACGTTTGGCGAGATCGATCAGCCAGGCCAGCACCGGCATGGCGCGCTTCTGGTAGGCCTGCACCGCGAGGCCGAGGCCGTCCCAGCCGCGCAGCTGCGGCGCATCGCCCAACGCTTCGAAGATGTCGAGCATCAGGTCGAGGCGTTCGGATTCCTCGGCATCGACGGTGAGCGCGACATCGGTGGCGCGTGCGCGGGCGCCGAGCGCGGCGAGAACCGGCAGCAGCTCGGCGAAGACGCGCTCGCGCTTGACCCATTCGTAGCGCGGATGCAGGGCCGAGAGCTTGATCGAGATGCTGGGGCGCTCGAAGATCGCGCGCGCATCCTTCGGATTGGCGGCGGCGACGGTTTCGAGCGCGTCGCGGTAGGACTGGGCGTAGCGCGCCGCGTCGGCCTTGGTGTAGGCGGCCTCGCCCAGCATGTCGAAGGAGAAGCGGTAGCCTTTCTCGGCCAGCGGCCTCGCCTCTTTCAGCGCTTCGGGAATGGTGCGGCCGAGGACGAACTGGCGGCCCAGGATGCGCATGGCGTAGGTCACGGCCTGGCGGATGACGGGCTCGCCGGTGCGCGACACCAGGCGCTTGAAGATGCCTTCGAAATCCCATTTCGCGGTGTCGTCGAGCCGCACGATGCGGCCGGTGAGCATCAAGGCCCAAGTGGACGCGTTGACGAACAGCGAGTCCGATTTGGCGCGGTGACGATCCCATTGCGCGCCGCCGATCTTGTCGCGGATCAGCTTGTCGGCGGTGTCGGCGTCGGGGACGCGCAGCAAGGCCTCGGCGAGGCACATCAGGGCGACGCCCTCCTCGCTCGACAGCGCGTATTCGCGCATGAAGGCGTCGACGCCGCCATTGCCGCCCGTGTCCTTGCGGATGCGGGCGACGAGATCGATGGCGCTGCGTTGGGCGGCTTCGCTCTCGGCGGGGGAGAGTTTCGCTTCGGCGATGCGGCGATCGACGATGGCTTCTTCGCCGGCGAGCCAGGTGGCGGAAATCGCGTCGCGCAGGGGCGTCATGTGCTTGGGGTGCGGTGGTTTGGAGCGGCCAGGCATTCTAGCCCGGCGCGTGTGCGGCGCGCTATGTTCGTCTCATGGCCGCGCCCGAAATCGTCACAACCGTCGCAGAGCTGCGCCGCATCGTCGCCGGCTGGCGCAGCGGCGGCGCGCGCATCGGATTGGTGCCGACGATGGGCGCGCTGCACGAGGGACATCTGTCGCTGGTGCGCCAGACACAAAGCCGTGCCGACAAGACGGTGGCGAGCATCTTTGTGAACCCGGCACAGTTCGCGCCGCACGAAGATTTCGACCGCTACCCGCGCACCCTGGAGAGCGACGCCGAGAAACTGGGCGGCGCCGGGCTCGACCTGATCTTCGCGCCGACGGTGGCGGAAATGTATCCGGCGGGCTTCGCCACCGGGATCAGCGTCGGCGGGCCGAGCGCCGGGTTGGAGACGGACTTTCGGCCGCACTTCTTCGGCGGTGTCGCGACCGTGGTCGCCAAGCTCCTGATCGCCGCCCTGCCCGACGTCGCGGTGTTCGGCGAGAAGGACTACCAGCAGCTTCTCGTCATCCGCCG
>CAYXMO010000361.1:0-1971 GCA_964465935.1 uncultured Rhizobium sp. | reverse complement strand
CCGACGTCGCGGTGTTCGGCGAGAAGGACTACCAGCAGCTTCTCGTCATCCGCCGCCTGAGCGCCGATCTCGGCCTGCCGGTCGAGATCGTGGGGGCACCGATCGTGCGCGAAGCCGACGGCCTCGCCATGTCGTCGCGCAACGCCTATCTGAAGCCGGCGGAGCGCAAAGTCGCCGGCCAGATGAATGTGGTGGTGAAGTCCACCATCTTCAATGTCCGTGCCGGCAACGCGATCGCCGCCGCGGAGCGCTTCGGCGCGGATGCACTGCGCCAAGCCGGTTTCGACAGCGTCGACTATGTCGCGATCCGCGATGCCGCGACGCTGGCGGTATTGGAGACGCTGGATCGTCCGGCACGGGTGCTGGCGGCGGCGAAGATCGGCGCGACGCGGCTGATCGATAACATGGCGGTTTAGAGTTCGCATTATTTGAAAATAGAAAACCATTGTCATGGCCCGCCGGAGTGCGGGCCATCCAGGTGACGCCCCGATCAGGTCGCGCAGGAAGGTCTCAGCCAAACGGTCGATGCTCGTGGCGCACCAGCTGGGTGGCCCGCACTCCGGCGGGCCATGACAGTCTTTTTTTGTCTACAGCAACCCCAACTCCACCAACTCCCGCTGCAATTTCTCCGGCAGCTCGGCGAGTCCCTTGGTGCCGCGGGCGTCGGGCGGGGCGTCCTTGGGATCGAAATAGCGCCAGCCCTGGAAGGCACGGTGGGCGCGGCGCTGCACCGGCACGAGCTTGGGATCGTAGACGAGGCCGCAATGCGGCGTGCCGTTCTTGGTGACGGGGCGCAACTCGAGCAGCTTCTGGCGCACCGCGATCTGGCCCTTGATCACCCAATAGAGCGAGCCGCCGTCCAGCACCTCGTCCTTGCGCTTGGGCATCATGCGGGTGACGTGCATGAGCTCGGGCTTTTTCACTTTGCGCTTCTTCTGGTCGCGCAGGCGGCCGGGCTGCCATTGCGCCAGTTCCTCGACGGTCTCGACGCCGACGCACAGCTTGATGATGTGGAGCGTCATGCGGCGTTTTCTTTTTCCGTCACGAAGCGGGCGACGACGGTGCGGTCCGCGACCTGGTCGCCGACCGCGACGTCGATGCCGGCGATCCTGGCGTCGCCCGGCGCCGAGAGCGTGTGCTCCATCTTCATCGCTTCGAGCACGGCGAGCGGCTGGCCCTTGGTCACCGCGTCGCCCGGCTTGACGAAAATCTGGATGATCTTGCCCGGCATCGGCGTGACGACGCGGTCGGACGCGGTGCCGGCGGCGTCGGCGGCTTCGAAGGGATCGTAGGGCTGGGCGACGAAGGTCTCGCCTTGCGCCATCACCGCGACGGCGCCGGAGGCGAGGCGGATGGCAGCGGCACCGGGCAACGCCTGCGCTTGCGCGAGCGCGCGCTTGCCGTCGGCGAGGAACTCGATCTGCGCGGCGCGCGCGGTGCCGAGGCGGAAGCCGTCGCGGGCGTTCCAGGGATCGCAGGTTGAAGGCGCTTGCTCGTGCACGATGAAGTCGGCGGCGGCGGCGAGAATGGACGGCGGCAATGTCGCGGCGGGCACGAGTTCGGCCTGGTGGCGCTCGATGAAGGCGGTGTCGATCTCGCCGGCGACGAAATCGCGCTGGCGCAAGGCGCGGATGAGGAAGGCGTTGTTGGTCTTGAGGCCGGCGATTTCGAGACGTTCGAGCGCGCTTGCCAGCTTGGCGGCGGCGCCGGCGCGGGTCGCGTCGTGCGCGATTAGCTTGGCGATCATCGGATCGTAGAACGGCGTCACCGCGTCGCCTTGGCGCACGCCGGTGTCGACGCGAACGGTTTGCGGAAAGCGCAGATGTTCGAGCGTGCCGATGGAGGGCAGGAAGCCGGTCTGCGGGTCTTCGGCATAAAGGCGCACTTCGATGGCGTGGCCGGCGATGGCGAGTTCGTCCTGGGTCTTGGGCAGTTTCTCGCCGGCGGCGACGCGCAGCTGCCATTCGACGA
>CAYXMO010000360.1:0-3736 GCA_964465935.1 uncultured Rhizobium sp. | reverse complement strand
GTGATCGCCTTGTAGCGATAGGTCGGCACTAGGCGGTCTCCAGCGTGACGCGCAGGACTTCGTCGATCGTGGTCTCGCCCGCCAGCGCCTTGCGGAAACCGTGGGTCTGCATCGACTCCATGCCGGCTTCGCGCGCCAGCGCGTTCAGCTTGGCGGCATCGGCGTTCTGCAGCACCGCCTGGCGCAGCGCGTCGTTCATGACGAGGACTTCGGCGATCGAGGTGCGGCCGCGATAGCCGGTGCCGCGGCATTTGTCGCAGCCGACGGCGCGATAGAGCGTCGGCGTGCCGTTACACGCCAGGCGCGCCAGGCCCAGCCGCTCTGCCAGCGCCGGCGGCGCGGCGTCCGCTTCGCGGCAATGCGGGCAGAGCGAGCGCACCAGGCGCTGGGCGATGACGCCGTTCAAGGTCGAGGTCAGCAGGTAGTCTTCGAGCCCCATGTCGATCAGGCGCATCACCGTGCTCGGCGCGTCGTTGGTGTGCAGGGTCGAGAGGATAAGATGGCCGGTCAGCGCCGCCTGCACCGCGGTCTGCGCCGTCTCCAGGTCGCGCACTTCGCCGATCATCATGATGTCGGGATCGTGGCGCAGGAAGGAGCGCAAGGCGCTGGCGAAGGTCAGTCCGATCTGCGGCTTGATCTGGACCTGGTTGATGCCTTCGAGCTGGTATTCGATCGGGTCCTCGATGGTGAGGACCTTGCGTTCCGGCGTATTGAGCTCGGCCAGCGTCGCATAGAGCGTCGTGGTCTTGCCGCTGCCGGTCGGGCCGGTCACCAGCACGATGCCGTGCGGGCGCTGCGTCAGCTTGCGCACTTGCTGCACCAGATGGTCCTCGAAGCCGAGCGCGCCATAGTCGAGGGTGAGGTGGCCGCGGTCGAGAATGCGCAGCACCACGCTCTCGCCATGCGCCGTCGGCGTCGTCGCGACGCGGAAATCGATGTCGGTGCCGCGCACCGCCATGGTGATGCGGCCGTCCTGCGCCAGGCGGCGCTCGGCGATGTTGAGCTTGGCCATGATCTTGACGCGCGAGAGGATGGCGGCGGCCATCGCCTTGGGCGGCGACTCGGCGCGGTGCAGGACGCCGTCGATCCGGTAGCGCACGCACAGCTCGTTCTCCATCGGCTCGATATGGATGTCCGAGGCCCGCGCCTCGACGGCGCGCGCGATCAGGGCGTTGACCAGGCGAACCACCGGCGCTTCGCTGGCCAGGTCGCTCAGACGGTCGACATCGTCGCTGAGGCCGTCGTTCGACCAGGCGGTGTCGTGGCCGGCGCCGTCCCGGCTGTCCTGGTAGAGGCGCGCGAACGCCGCCTCGAACTCCGAGGGATAGGCGACAAGGACATCGACCGGGCGTTCGACGGCGAAGCGCGTCGCGGTCCGCGCATAGTCGTCGAGCGGGTCGATCATCGCGACCGTCAGCCCGGCGTCCCCGGCGCGCAGGGGCAGCACGCGCATGTCGCGCAAAAATTGCGCGCCGAGCAGATCGGGCAGCACCGGTGCCAAGGGATAGTCGGCGGCGGCGGCCATCGCGATACCGAACAGCTCCGCCATCGTCCGGGCGAGGTCCTGCTCGGAGATCAGGCCCAGCCGCGTCAGCGCGGTGGTGAGCCGCTCGTCGCTCTCGGCCGCGACCTGCGTCGCGCGCTCGACGGCGCCCTCGGAGACCTTGCCGCTGGAAATCAGGCGATCGGTCAGCCGCCGCAGGCGGTCATCGGGCTCGCCGCGCGCGCCGACCTGCACGTCCGCAGAGTCCACAGATGGCCACGACATATACGCCCTCGTGCGCTTCAGCCGGAGAACGCCCGCTCTGCGCATCCACACCGTTTACCCGCGAGCAGCCTATCGCCTGGGCGTTTGGGGCGCAAAGAAAAACCCCGCGCGGCTGTCCCGATCTAGGAAAAGGGAACGAGCGCCGTCGTCGTCACCGAGATCGCGACGCCGTCGCGCATCGCGGGCCGGTAGCGCCAATGCGCCTTGACCCAGGCGACGACGAGCCGGTCGAGTTCCTGCGAGCCGGTCGAGGTGTCGACGGAAGCGTCGGTGATCGTGCCGTCGGTCCCCACCATCAGCCGCAGGCGCAGCATCGCCTGGCGCGCGATCGTCAGCAGGCTCGCCGGCAGGACCGGCACGGTGTGCGAGGTCCCGATCGCTTCCGCCGGCACGGTGACGCCGGGGCCGCCCGCCGCCGGCGCGACCGCGATGGCGTTCGCCGGATCGTCGGCGATTTCGATCTCGGGCGGCGTCACCACCGGTTCCTGCGGCAGCACGATGGGCGGCTTGACGATCTCGCTCCTGGCCACGCGCGGTCCGCCGCCATTGAAGGTGAGGAACAGCTCGCGCTCCGCCGGCTGAATGATCGTTTGTCCGAGGCCCGCCAGCAGCAGATAGATCAGGCCGAGATGGAGCAGCCCGACGACGCCGGCGGCGGCGGCGCGGCGATAGGGCGGCGGCAAGCTTGCGAGGCGCGCCAGGGCCGGCTGCTCGCCGAGCGTCAGCGTCAGCCAATCGGACCAGCGGCCGATCAGGGCATCGGCGTTGGCGCGAAGCGGCTTGATGAAATCGATAGGCATCCCAACCTCGTCTGCGGCCAGTCGATAGTGTCACTGTGGATGGTTCGGCCAAAGACGCAGGCGAGCACTTGGAGCGGCGAAACCGCTTCATCCACAGGAAGCGGCGCGGCCAAGTCTGCCGCATGGCGGCGGCGATTGCCATATGCGGCGCGGCCCGCCGCTCGTTCGCAGCCGCGGCAGGCGGCGTCCCGAAACGAGACCGTGCAAGGTTCCGGGTATTACTACCCAGGGTGCCGTCAACGCCGCGTTCATCCGCTGCCGCCAGCATGGCCGCGCACGAAGTACTGACACAGATGACGTTGCAGCCACGACCCCTTCACGCCGTCACGCCGCCGGCCGAGCGCACGCCGCTCAGCGTCGAGTTCGAGGCGTTCTGGCGGGCTCTGCCCAAGGACGGTGCGCTGCCGAACCGCAGCGTGTTCCGGCCCGAGCGCGCGCCGCGTTTCCTGCGCCATTTCCTGCTATGCGAGGCGCTGCTCGACGGCCAGTCCTGCATCCGCATGCGCCTCATCGGCAGCGAATTCGCCGCCCGCGTCCAGCGCGACCTCAAAGGTGAGGACTATCTGCAATACCTGCCGCCGGCCTATCACGCGGCCGCCATCGAGTCGGTGCGCCATATCGTGATGCGGCCCTGCGGGCTGTGGCAGATCATGCCGGTCAACTATGAGCGCGGCTTCGCGCACCACATCGAGCTGACGGTCTTTCCGCTCGGGCCGGGTCCCGACGGCAAGCATCTGTTGCTCGTGCTCACCCAAGCCGTGCCGGCGCTGGTCATGCCGACGCCGACCGGCGACAAGATCATGACCACCGACACGGCTTTGGCTTACCGCTACATCGACGTCGGCGCCGGCGTGCCGGACTAGGCGACGAGCGCCGACGGCTTGAGTCCAAGTTCCTTGAGCAGCGGCTCGGCATAGTCGATGCGGCCCGTCCTGGTCTTGGGATCGCCGCTGGCGAGCTGATAGACCGCTTCGGCGATGAATTCGATCGGCTGGACGCGGTCCTTGGTGCGCTCGTTGATCAGGCCGTGGACCGCGACACCCGGCGTGTCGACGAGGCCGGGCGAGACCACGTTCACCGCGATCCCGTCGTCATAAACTTCGGAGGCCAGGCCGGTGGTGAAGCGCTCCAGCGCCGCCTTGCACATGCCGTAGACCGTGCCGCCGCG
>CAYXMO010000359.1:0-3754 GCA_964465935.1 uncultured Rhizobium sp. | reverse complement strand
ATCAACTGGATCGGCCTGTGGACGATGGTGCGGCGCGAAATCCAGCGCCTGTGGCGGGTGCCGATCCAGGCGGTGGTCGCGCCGCTGATCTCGGCGCTGCTCTTCATCTTCATCTTCGGCTTCGTGGTCGGCGGCCGCATCTCCCATATCGGCGGCTACCGCTATCTCGAATTCGTCCTGCCCGGCGTGGTGATGATGAACGTCGTCAGCGCCTCGTTCCTGCAGGCGACCTCGCAGATCTATTTCCAGCGCTTCCAGAAGAGCATTGAGGAAATCCTGGTCTCGCCGCTGTCCTATGTCGAGATGATCGCCGGCGCGGTCTCCATCGTGATCCTGCGCTCGGTCTTCACCGCGCTGGGTATCATGCTGATCGGCATCGCTTTCGGCGCCGTGCATATGCACTCGCTGCCCGAGTTCCTGTTCTGGGTGATCTTCGTCTCGATGATCTTCGGGTTCCTCGGCATCATCATCGCGTTATGGGCCAAGACCTTCGAGCAGCTCAACGTCCTGATGGTGTTCTTCATCCAGCCGCTGTCGATGGTCGGCGGCGTGTTCAACACGGTGGAGATGCTGCCCAACTGGCTGCGCTGGCTCGCCTATGGCAATCCGCTGTTCTATTTCATCAACGGCTTGCGCCATTCGATGATCGGCTTTTCGGAAGGCTTCGAGACCTTCGGGGCGATCTTCACCGTCGGCCTCGCCGCCGTGCTCGGCGCCATCGTCTGGCGGCTCTACGCCATCGGCTGGGGCCTGCGCGAATAGGTGGCGGCCCATGCGGCGCCGGCATGGCGCAACCTCCGGGATTATATTATATCCATCATGTAATCCCCTGAGGGCCGGCCCATGACGCCCCGCAATGCCACCGCCGCCATCATCGGCGCCGGCGACTATATCGGCTCCGCCATCGCCAAACGCTTCGCCGCCGAGGGCTATACCGTCTTCGCCGGCCGCCGCACCGCCGACAAGCTCGCCGCGCTCAAGGCCGACATCGAATCCGGCGGCGGCCGCTGCGAGGCCCGCGCCCTCGATGCCCGCAAGGAAGAAGACGTCGCCGCCTTCCTGAACGAAGCCGACGCGCAGGCGCCGCTGGAAGTCTGCGTCTTCAATCCCGGCGCCAATGTGAACTTCCCCATCCTGGAGACCACCGAACGCGTCTTCCGCAAGGTGTGGGAGATGGCGTGCTATGGCGGCTTCCTCACCGGGCGCGAGGCGGCGCGTCTGATGCTGCCGCGCGGCCGGGGCACCATCCTGCTCACCGGCGCGACCGCGTCGCTGCGCGGCGGCAAGGGCTACGCCGCCTTCGCCTCCGCCAAGTTCGGCCTGCGCGGCGTGGCGCAGAGCATGGCGCGCGAGCTGGGGCCGCAGAACATCCATGTCGCGCACCTGATCATCGATGCCGGGGTCGACACGGCGTTCGTCAAGGACCGCATCCGCGCCCGCGGCGGCGACGAAGCGGTGGCCAAGATCGAGCCCGACCAGCTGATGAACCCACAATCGATCGCCGACGCTTATTGGTACCTGCACAGCCAGAAGCGCGACGCCTGGACCTTCGAACTCGACGTGCGGCCCTATAAGGAGACTTGGTGATGAAAACCGAATTCCTTTTCGATTTCGGCAGCCCCAACGCGTTCCTTTCGCACCGCGTCCTCCCCGAGATCGAAAAGCGCACGGGTGCGAAGTTCGAATACGTGCCCGTCCTGCTCGGCGGCATCTTCAAGGCCACCGGCAACCAGTCGCCGATGCAGGCCTTCGGCCACATCAAGAACAAGATGGCTTATGAGCAACTGGAGACGAGACGCTTCATCGAGCGCCACAAGATCGCGGACTTCCAGTTCAACCCGTTCTTCCCGGTCAACACACTGAACCTGATGCGCATGGCGGTGGCGGCGCAGGGCGAAGGCATCCTGCCGCGCTACATGGACGCCGTGTTCCATCACATGTGGATCGCGCCGAAAAAGATGGACGATCCCGCGGTCATCAGCGCCGCGCTCGCCGAGTCCGGTCTCGATCCCAAGCTGCTCGAACGCGCCCAGGCGCCGGAGGTGAAGGCCAAGCTTGTCGCCAACACCGAGGCGGCGGTGGCGCGCGGCGTCTTCGGCATTCCGACCTTCTTCGTGGGCGACGATATTTTCTTCGGCAAGGACCGGCTGCGCGACGTGGAGGAGGCCTTGAGCCCCTAACGTTAACCGCCTGACATTTTTGACATTTGTCGTGGACGGGCCGGGCCTCGCCCCTTATTCTCCTGCTTCGCGTCGCTGCCACCACAGAAGTGCCTGATTTCGCTGGCATAAGGGGATGGGCCAGCGTCAGGAGCGTTTCTCGCATGATCAGATCGATCGCCTTGGGCGTACTCGTCGCCGTTGCCGGTCTGGCGCCGGCCATCGCCGCGACCGATACCGCCACGCTTCTGGGGACGTCGCACGACTGGTCAGCTTTCACCAGCGGCAGCGGTTCCAGCAAGATCTGCTACGCGATGTCCAAGCCGACGGCGACTTCGCCCAAGGCCAAGCGCGACCCGATCTATTTCCTGATCACCGACTGGCCCGGCCGCAACCCGAAGACCAAGTCGGAACCCGAAGTCGTTCCCGGCTATCAGTACAAGGAGGGCAGCACCGTCACCGCCACCGTCGGCCCCGACAAGTTCGAGCTCTTCACCAAGAACGAGGACGGCGCCGGCGCCGCCTGGGTCCGCCACCGCCCGGACGAGATCAAGCTGATCGAGGCGATGAAGCACGGCAGCAAGCTGGTGATCACCGGCACTTCGCTGCGCGGCACCAAGACGACCGACACCTATTCGCTGGCCGGTCTGCAGGACACCCTGGACAAGATCCACGCGGCTTGCGGGTTCTAGACAGCGAATAGCGAGGTAGCGAATGGCGAGTAGGGGACACCCCCATTCGCTGCTCGCCATTCGCTATTCGCTCCTGTAAACCGGCGCCATGACCCCCACCCCCCTCATCGGCCAGTCGCCCGAGGAACTCCGTTCCTCGCTGGTCGCCGCCGGCGTGCCGGAAAAGGCCGCAGCGATGCGCGCGCGCCAGCTGTGGAACTGGATCTACGTCCACGGCGCGCGGGACTTCGCGCAGATGACGAATCTGGCCAAGGACGTTCGTTCGCTTCTGGCCGACAAATTCTCCCTGGCCCGGCCCGAGGTCGTCACCGAGCAGATTTCCAACGACGGCACGCGCAAATGGCTGCTGCGCACCGGCGCCGGCATCGAGTTCGAGACCGTCTATATCCCCGAGCCGGGCCGCGGCACGCTGTGTGTCTCCAGCCAGGTCGGCTGCACGCTGAACTGCCGCTTCTGCCACACCGGCACCCAGAAGCTGGTGCGCAATCTCACGCCGGCGGAGATCGTCGGCCAGGTGCTGGTCGCCAAGGACTCGCTCGCCGACTGGCCGAGCACCAAGGAAGAGCGCCGCGTCACCAACGTCGTGATGATGGGAATGGGCGAGCCGCTGTACAATTTCGATCATGTGAAGGCGGCGCTCGCCATCGTCGCCGACGGTGACGCGCTGGCGCTCTCCAAGCGCCGCGTCACGCTCTCCACCGCCGGCGTCGTGCCGATGATCCCGCGCGCCGGATCGGAGATTGGCTCGAGCCTCGCGATCTCGCTGCACGCGGTGCGCGACGACATCCGCGACGTCATCGTGCCGATCAACAAGAAATATCCGCTGAAGCAATTGCTCGAAGCCTGCCGCACCTATCCCGGCGTCACCAATGCGCGGCGCATCACCTTCGAATATGTGATGCT
>CAYXMO010000358.1:0-3757 GCA_964465935.1 uncultured Rhizobium sp. | reverse complement strand
TAGCGCGACAGATCGCTGAGCAGGCGCTTGGCATAGGCATGCGCCTCCGCGTCGCTCTCCTGATGGCTCATATGCACCAGCGCCAGCGAACCGTCGGCGTGGTACAGGCGAATCTCGTAATCGGGCATGGCATCCCTTTCGCGCAGGATCGGATCGATGGAATGCCCCGTTCGACGAGGGTGATAACGGGCGGGATGTGGCGCGAAGCGGAACTTGCCGTGTCCGAAACATGGCACTTGAAATAAAGCGCCAAAGCGGGAACCAATTGGCTGCGCGGAACCCGCCGCCCTCGAAGGAACCAACGTCACATGCGCGTACCGGACAAGAACCTCGCCGAGATCTGGGATCGCGGCTTCACCGTGGTCGAGAACTTCATCGACCAGGATTCATTGGCGGCGGCGCGCGAGGCGCTGTGGACGATCCATCCCAAGCCCGAGGACTATTTCGCCGATCCCGCCAAGCACACCAAATATGAGAAGTCGCAGTTCGCCGGCATCCAGCTTTTTCCCTTCGACAAATGGGAGCTGAACCGGCTCGCGGTCTATCCCGACCTGATCGATCTCGCCGAACGCTTCCTGAAGACCGATCAGATCGACCTTTATAAGAGCGAGCTGTGGGCGAAATATTCCGGCGCCATCAACTACGACCAGTTCCATCACCGCGACTACCGCAACCACACCATTGTGGTGCCGCGCGAAGACCAGCTGCACGCGCAGATGACGACCTTCATCCTGCTCTCCGACGTCGGGCCGCATGACGGGCCGACCAAGGTCGTGCCCCTCAGCGAGTATCGCGACGTGCCGATGGGCAAGGCGCGCACCAAATTCGGCGAATATTTCGACAAGGAAGTCTCGGTCGAGGGTCCGGCCGGCAGCCTGATGGTCTACAAGACCGACGTGTTCCACCGCGGCTCCAACTTCACCGCGCCGGGGCATGCACGCTTCGCCATCCTCACCGATTTCAAGAGCCGCGCCTGGCGCTGGCAGGGCAAGCTGGCGTGGCCCGATCACTCCGAGAAGAAGGTGTGGGACGAGGCGATGGCGAAGATGAGCCCGCGCCAGCGCGACCTCTTCGGCTTCCCGCCGGCGGGCAGCGAGTACTGGAACGCCCAGACCCTGCGCGACGTGCAGACGCGCTATCCGGAGATGGACATGACGCCGTATCGCGCCGCGGCGGCGGTCTGACGGCGGCGTGCAACGCGATTGCCTGCTCGCGCCGTGCCGCCTAGACTTCGCGGAGTCTTGGGGGACTGTCGATCATGAAGAAGATTTTGGCGGCGGCTGCCGTTCTGGTGGCCTGCGTGACGTTCGATGGCGCGGCGAGCGCCGATCCCTTGCCTTACGGGCCGGATACGTGCGCGTCGGGCTATGTCTGGCGCGATGCCGCGCCGAACGATCATGTCTGCGTCACGCCGGCCGACCGCTCCGCGGCGGCGCAGCAGAACGCGCTGGCCGACAGCCGCCGCAGCCCGACCGGCGGTCCTTATGGCCCCAATACCTGCGCCTCGGGTTTTGTGTGGCGCGACGCCTTCGGCGGCGACGTCGTCTGTGTGACGCCGGCGGAGCGCTCGATCGCCAGGGCGCAGAACGCCGCCGGCATGAGTCACCGCGCGTTGGCTTACGGTCCGGACACCTGCCGCAGCGGCTTCGTCTGGCGCGACGCGGCGCCGAACGATCATGTCTGCGTCCCGCCGCCGGAGCGCAGCATGGCGGCAGCCGAGAACGCGATGGCCGATTCGCGCCGCGCCGCGGGCGGCGCTTATGGACCCAACACCTGCATTTCCGGCTTCGTGTGGCGCGAAGCGTTCGGCGGCGACGTCGTCTGCGTCACGCCGGAGCGGCGCACCCAGGTGCACGAGGAAAACGCGCTCGGCCCGAGCCGCCGCGTGATGCCGTAACGGTCAGCGGCGCAGGCGACGCTCCAGCCACTGCGCCGCTTGCGCCGGCGACTGCTTGTCGTCCGGACGGTCGACCATCAGATTGGCCTGCTGCATCGTCTTCAGATCGATGGCGCCGAGTAACGGCTTCAGCGCCGAGATGAAGGCGTCGTCGTTCGCGTGCGCGGGCGACACCAGCAGGATCGCGTCATAGGGCGGCAGCGCGCCTTTCGGATCGCCCAGCACCTTCAAATCGTACTGCGCGATGCGCCCGTCGCTGGAGAAGGCGCTGATCACGTCGACGTCGCCGCCGACTACCGCGTTGTACATCAGGTTCGCCTGATACTGGCGCTGGGTGCCGAATTTGAGGCCATAGGCCTTGACCACGGCGCGCCATTCGGGGCGCGAGAAGATCTCGAAATCGCCGCCGATCTTCATGTTGGGGGCGTACGCCGCGAGATCGGCGAGCGAGTCGATGTGCAGCGCGTCGGCCTTGGCGCGCGGCATAGCGAAGGCATAGGCGTTCTCGAAGCCGAGCCCGCCCAGCAGGCGGATGCCGTAGGTCTTCTTCATCCAATCGCGCATCTGGGCCAGGACGGCGGCGCGGCCCGGCGCGTCGGCGCGCTTCATCTCGTTGGCCCAGATGGTGCCGGAATAGTCGACATAGACGTCGATGTCGCCGGCGGCCAGCGCGCGGAAGATCACGGTGGAGCCGAGGCCGTCGCGCCGCGTCGAGGCGATGCCGGCGTTGTTGAGTCTGGCCGCGATCAGGTTGGACAGGATGTACTGCTCGTCGAAGCTCTTGGCGCCGACGACAACGCTGCGCTCGGCCTGGCCGAACATGGGATAGAGACTAGCGGCGATCACGACGGCGAGGCCGGCGGCGGCGGCGATCACGCGGGGGCGTGAGCGCAAGGCGAGGCCGTCTTCGGCCAGCGCCAGCAGGCGGTCGATGAGAATCGCGAGACCGGCGGCGCTGACGACGCCGAACAGAACGAACACCCAGTTCTCGGTCTGCAGGCCGGTGAAGATGTAGTTGCCCAGGCTGGTCTGGCCGATCGGCGTCGCCAGCGTCGCGGTGCCGATCACCCACACCGCGGCGGTGCGGATGCCGGCCATGATCACCGGCGCGGCGAGCGGCAGCTCGACCTGGAACAGCGACTGCCAAGGCGTCATGCCGACGCCGCGCGCCGCCATCTTGACGCCGGGCTCGATGCTGGCAAGCGCGGTGATGGTGTTTCGCAGGACCGGCAGCATCGAATAGAGCGTCAGCGCGAGCAGCGCCGGCAGGAAGCCCAGGGCGCGGAAGCCGAAGCCGAAGACGTCGGTGGTGAAGCGCGAAACGATCAACAAAACCGGGTAGAACAGCGCCAATAACGCCAGGCTCGGGATGGTCTGGATGATGCTGGCGAAGCCCAGCGCCGAACCGCGCAAGACGCGTGAGCGCGCCGCCAGGATCGCCAGCGGCAGGCTGATGATCAAGCCAAGCGCTAGCGCGCTGACGCTGAGCAGGACGTGCCAACTCAGGAAGTCGGGAAGGTTGCCCCACGCTTCGTCGAAACTGTTCACGCGCCCACCGCCAGAACCTGCGCCAGGCGGCGCGCGCGTTTCTTCGGCGTGTCGACCAGCGCCTTGACGAAGTCGTCTGCGGGAGCGGCGAGCAACTCGTTCGGCGTGCCGATCTGGATGAGGGCGCCGTCCTTCATCACCGCGATCCGGTCGCCGAGCAGCATCGCCTCGGTCATGTCGTGCGTCACGAAGATCGTGGTGAGGCCGAGCGCGGCGTGGATCTGACGATAGTCCTCCGCAAGGTCGTCGCGGATGAGGGGATCGAGCGCGCCGAACGGTTCGTCCATCAGCATGATCTTGGGCCGCGCCGCC
>CAYXMO010000357.1:0-3770 GCA_964465935.1 uncultured Rhizobium sp. | reverse complement strand
GCTGCAGGTTTCGAACTGGGTCCGCATCCTCGTCGCCGCCATCCTGCTGCTGGGCCTTGCGGTCGCGCTGCCCAATGCGCTGCCCGATCCGGTGCGCGAGAAGATTCCCGCCTGGCTGCCGCACCAGACCGTCTCGCTCGGCCTCGATCTGCAGGGCGGCTCCTACCTGCTGCTGCAGGTCGAGCTCGATACCGTCGTCAAGGACAAGATCGACTCGCTGACCGGCGACATCCGCCGCGCCCTGCGCAAGGCGCACCCGCCGATCGGCTTCAACTTCCCCAAGGCGGGCGATGACGCGGTCGCGGTCCAGATCAAGGACGCGGCGCGCTTCGACGAAGCCCGCGATTTGATCAAGGCGCTCAATCCGTCGACCGGCGGCCTGCTCGCCGGCGGCGCCAAGGCCTATGATTTCAGCGACAACGGCAGCGGGCTGTTCACGCTGCGCATGACTGCCGACTACAAGCGGCAGACCCAGCAGGAGATCGTCAACCAGTCGATCGAAGTGGTGCGCAAGCGCATCGACGAGTTGGGTACGCGCGAGCCGGCGATCGAGCGCCAGGGCGACGACCGCATCGTGGTGCAGGTGCCGGGCCTGAGCGATCCGCAGCACCTGATCGACATTCTGGGCAAGACCGCCAAGATGTCGTTCCAGCTGGTCGACGAGGCGGCGGACCGCAGCGGCGCGGCGCTGCGCGGCGTCGCGCCCATCGGCGACGAAATCCTGCCGATCCAGAAGGGCCCCAAGGGCGAGCAGTTTCCGCCCATCGTGGTGGAGAAGCGCATCGTGGTGGCCGGAGACCGCCTGGTCGACGCCCAGGCGGGGTTCGACTCGCGCAACGGCGAGCCCATCGTCTCCTTCCGCTTCGACAGCGTCGGCGCCAAGGAGTTCGGCGACATCACCAAATCCTATCCGCCCAAGACCCAGCGTTTCGCCGTCGTGCTGGACAAGGTGGTGTTGACCGCGCCGATGATCGACGAGCCGATCCTGGGCGGCTCTGGCCAGATCCAGGGCACGTTCACGACCCAGACCGCCAACGATCTGGCCACCCTGCTGCGCGCCGGCGCGTTGCCGGCGCCGCTGAAGGTCATAGACCGCCGCTCCGTCGGCGCCGAGCTGGGTGCGGATTCGGTCCAAGCCGGCCGCTATTCGGCCCTTGCCGGCCTGATCCTGGTCGCCCTGTTCATGATCGCCCGCTACGGCCTGTTCGGCGTCTTCGCCGACATCGCGCTGACCCTGAACGTCGTGTTGCTGATGGCGGCGCTCACATTGTTCGGCGCCACCCTGACCCTGCCGGGCATCGCCGGCATCGTGCTGACCATGGGCATGGCGGTCGACGCCAACGTGCTGATCTACGAGCGCATACGCGAGGAACAGCGCAACGGCCGCTCCATGCTGGCCTCGATCGACCAGGGGTTCCGCCGCGCCATGGCGACCATCATCGACGCCAACTCGACCCATCTGATCGCGGCGCTGATCCTGTTCGAGCTGGGGTCCGGCCCGGTGCGCGGCTTCGCCGTGACCCTGGGCCTGGGCATCGCGACCTCGTTCTTCACCGCGGTCATGGTGACCCGCCTGATCGTGGTCATGTGGCTCAATATCCGCCGCCCCAAGCGATTGGCGATCTGAGCGCAGGCACGGTTTTGCCGATCACCCCTTCGAGAAAAGGGCTGAAAAGCCGGAAAATTGGGGTAAAGTCCCGGCCAGACTCATAACGGGGAGGACGGCCATGGCGGCCTTTTTGGGAAATCTTCGCAACGTCGTGATCGCCGGCTTCGTGCTCGCGCTCATCGTCTTGCTGATCCATTTGCAGCGCGACGGCTGGGCCTTCGACCGCGAGACCCTGGCGATGTTCCTGCTGCGCTGGCTGCACGTGATCTGCGGCGTCATGTGGATCGGCCTGCTTTGGTATTTCAACTTCGTCTCGACCCCGACCATGCCGACGATCCCCACCGAGCTTCGTCCGGCGCTGGGCAAATACATCACGCCGGCGGCGCTGTTCTGGTTCCGCTGGGGCGCGATGGGCACGATCGTGCTGGGCATCCTGCTCGCCGGCATCAACCGCTACATCGTGCAGGCCTACACGCTCGACATCGTCGACGCCAACGGCGCGTTCTCGAACACGTCCTACCTCATCATCGGCATCGGCATGTGGCTGGGCACGATCATGTGGTTCAACGTCTGGTTCGTGATCTGGCCGAACCAGCAGAAGGCGCTGAACATCGGCGACAAATGGGCCTCGCTCGAGGCGCCGGCCAAGGCCGCGGCCGCCGCCACCGCCGGCCAGTTCAGCCGCATCAACACGCTGCTCTCGATCCCGATGCTGTTCTGCATGGTGTCGGCGACCCATTGGCCCTGAGCCCTTGGGGGCAGCACAATCGCCAAAGGCCGCCGGAGCCATCCGGCGGCCTTTTCGTTAGAACCGGTCCATGAGCGCTATCGCCCAACTCGTCCGCCGCGCCGATCCGGACCGCTATCTCTCCGCCCTGTTCGCGCCGGCGGACAAGCGCGAGCTGCTGCTGGCGCTCTACGCCTTCAACGTCGAGATCGCCCGCGTCGCCGACACGGTGCGCGAGCCGATGATGGGCGAGATCCGCCTGGAATGGTGGCGCGAGACGCTGGCCGGCGCGCGCCAAGGCATGCCGCGCAACCACGACGTCGCCCGCGCTCTGACGCTGCTGCTGGCCAGCGTCGATCTGCCGCCCGAATTGTTCGAAGCAATGATCGCCGCGCGGGTCTTCGACGCTTCGTCCGAAGCCTTCGCCGGCCGCGCCGCGGTTGAGGCCTATTGCGACGCGACCAGCGGCAATCTGATGCGGCTGGCAGCGCGCATCCTCGGCGGCGAAGCGGAGGCGGCGGCGCGCGAAGCGGGCATCGCCTATGCCCTGGCCGGCATCCTGCGCTCGCTGCCGCACCACGCCGCGCGGCACAAGCTGTTCCTGCCGCTGGACCTCTTGAATGTTCTCAGCCTGACGCCACAGGAGATTTTCCACGGCGGCGATCGCACCAAGCTGAAAGCAGTGGTGAACCAGATGGCGCTGTGGGCACAGGAACATCTCGCCAAGGCGCGCGCTGAACGCATTCCCAAGACGCTGCTGCCGGCGTTCCTGCCCGCATCGTTGGTGCCGCTGTTCCTGCGGCGCGTAACCCGGCGCAACGCCGATCCTCTGCTGCGCACCGCCGAAGTACCGATCCACCGGCGCCAGATGCGCCTGCTCGCCGCCGCGATGCGGCGACGGCTCTGACTATTCCGCCGCCGCCTTCGGCGCAGCGAGCCAGCCATCGAGATCGGCCAGCGCCCGGCGCGACTGCGCCCGCTTGCGGTCCTTGCCGCGCGTCTTGGGCGGCGGCTCGGGGAACAGGCCGAAGTTCACGTTCATCGGCTGGAAGATCGTGGGCGAGGCGCCGCCGGTGATGTGGCCGAGCAGGGCGCCCAGCGCCGTGGTCGGCGGCGGCATCACGGCCTCGCCTCCGCTCAGTTCGGCGGCGGCGAAACGGCCGGCGAGCAGACCGATGGCGGCGCTCTCGACATAGCCTTCGACGCCGGTGACCTGGCCGGCGAAGCGCAGAGCGGGGCGGACCTTGAGCCGCAACTGACCGTCGAGCAGGCGCGGCGAATTGATGAAAGTGTTGCGGTGCAGGCCGCCGAGCCGCGCGAAGGTCGCATTCTCAAGACCCGGAATCATCTTGAAGATGCGGGTCTGTTCGCCGTGCTTGAGCTTGGTCTGGAAGCCGACCATGTTCCACAGCGTGCCCAGCGCATTGTCCTGGC
>CAYXMO010000356.1:0-3780 GCA_964465935.1 uncultured Rhizobium sp. | reverse complement strand
ATGATCTATCTGGCGACGCGGCATTCCTATCGCGAGATGCCGCTCAGGCTCGCCGAATACGGCCACTGCTATCGCTACGAAGCCTCGGGCGGATTGTCGGGCCTGATGCGGGTGCGCGGCTTCGTGCAGAACGACGCCCACATCTATTGCCGCTTCGACCAGGCCAAGGACGAGTTCCTGAAAGTCATGCGCCTGCATGCCCGCTACTACGATCTGATGGGCATCAAGGAATACTACATGCGCTTCTCGCTGCCCGACCTGACCAAGAAGCACAACTTCGTCGACGAGCCCGAGAAGTGGCGCGTCTCGGGCGAGATCATCCGCGCCGCGATGAAGGAGAGCGGATATCCCTACGTCGAATCCGAGGGCGAAGCGGCGTTCTACGGCCCCAAGGTCGACTTCATGATCAAGAGCGTGATCGGGACGGAATATGCGATCTCGACCAACCAGCTCGACTTCATGGCGACCCAGACCTTCGGGCTGACCTATATCGGCGAGGACGGGCACGAGCATCCGGTCTATGTCATCCACCGCGCGCCGCTGGGCAGCCATGAGCGCTTCACCGCGTTCCTGATCGAGCACTATGCCGGCAATTTCCCGACCTGGCTGGCGCCGGTGCAGGCGCGCGTCATCCCGATCAGCGAGAAGGCGACAGACTATGCCCACAAGGTCATGGACAAGATATTCCAGACCCCGGTGGTGAACGGAACCACCGGACTGCGGGTGGACATCGATCTTGCCAACGAGCGCATGCAGAAAAAGATCCGCGACGCCCAGCTGCAGAAGATTCCTTACATGCTGGTGGTCGGCGAGCGCGAGGCGGCGGAGGGCAAGGTCGCGGTGCGGCTGCGCTCGGGCAAGGATCTGGGCCCGATGCCGCTGGACGCGGTGATCGAACGGATCAAACGCGAAGCGGAGACGCGGGTGGACGCGGCGGAGTAGCCGGCCCGGCCTGCGCCAAAAAGGAAGAGCCTCAGTAGACCGAGCGGTAAGCCGCCGGGGTCGTGTCGACGACCGCAGGACGCGGCGCCACTGGCGTCGCGACGCGGCGGGGGGCCGGCAGCTGCGGCAGGCCGGTCATCATCTTGTAGGCGACCCGGCCGTTCTGGACGATCAGCGTTACCTCAGGCTCGCTGCCCGCGGCGTTGGCCGAGGCCAGGCCGATCGCGGCCAGCATGCCGCCATGGCCGCTTTTCGCGCCGGGCTTGAACACCAGGGCGGTGCAATGGTCGCGGGCTTCGATGATGCAGGCGCGAAGGGCGCCGTTGAGGCGGTCGAAACTGGTGGAATCGCGCGGCATGAAGCGTTCCATGACGCCGAAATAGGAGAGCACCTCGACATCGGGGGTGGCGCTGTCGAACCCGAGGGCCGCGAGCTGCGAGGCGCGGGTCTGGCCGGGCTGGATCCGGGAATAGGCCAGGGCCAGTTCTTTCAAGGACTTGATCTGGGTGGCGGCGTCCGGCTGGCGGGGCAGCAGGGTCAGCGCGCCACAGCCGAGCAGCGCCAGCGTAACCACCAAAACCACTATCGACGTCGCATAGCGGTACGAGCCGCTACGCTGCCCCTCGTCCATGGAAAACCCCAACGCCCGACTTATTATGGTTGCCCAATCCTAATCATCTTCCTGTGGACAATAAAAGCGCCAACTTGGGGAAATGGTAACTTAGGGACGTTACGGATCGGTGACCGCGGCGCAGCAAGCTGCAACCGTAGCGATATCGCAGTTGCCGCCAGTCAGAACCAGCGCAATGGCCTTGTTTCGGGCGTCGATCCGGCCCGCCAGCAGCGCGGCGAGGGCGGCGGCACCGCCGGGTTCCACCACCAGTTTCAACCTCTGGAAGGCAAAACTCACCGCCCGTTCGAGCTCGGCATCGCTGACCGCGACGACCCCGGCCAGGATTTCTTTCGCGATGGCGAAGGGAATGGCCCCCGGCTTGGGCGCCATCAGGGCGTCGGCGATGGAGAGCGCCCCGCCCGGCGCCTGGACCCGCTCACCGGCGGCGAGCGACAGGCGCATGCCGTCGAAGCGCTCCGGCTCGACCCCGGTGACCCTGGTCTGGGGGCTGGTGCCGGACAAGGCCAGCGCGACGCCGGTGACGATGCCGCCGCCGCCGCAGGGCGTCACCACCGCGTCGAGGGCGACGCCGAGCGCAGCGGCATCGGCGGCGATCTCCAGGCCCATCGTGCCCTGCCCGGCCACGACGCGGGCATTGTCGAACGGCTCGATCAGGGTCGCGCCGGTGCGCCCGACGATCTCGCAGGCGATGGCTTCGCGGTCGTCGGTCAGACGGTCGTAGAAGATGACCTCGGCGCCGAGGCGGCGGGTGCCGGCGATCTTGGCGGCGGGCGCGTCCTTGGGCATGACGATGGTGGCGGCCATGCCGAACTGCGCCGCCGCGGCGGCGACGCCCTGGGCGTGATTGCCGGAGGAGAACGCGACCACGCCACCCTTGCGCTTGTCCTCGGGTATCTGAAGCACCGTGTTGACGGCGCCGCGGAACTTGAACGAGCCGGTGCGCTGGAACATCTCGGGCTTGAGAAAGACGCGCCCGCCGGCGCGGGCGTTGAGCTCGGCGTTCTCCAGGAGCGGCGTGCGGACAGCGTAGGGCGCGATGCGCGCGGCGGCGGCCTGCACGTCGGCGAAGGTGGGGATGGTGGACATCATGTGCGAGCCCGATGAGACGGCTGGAGCTTAGAAGAATTGCGGTGGTTTGCACCGTCCGCTTGCGAACATCCGATTTGTGCAAAACACATGCGTTCGAGCTTCATGCCCAGCGCCCCCTCACCCTGACCCTCTCCCCCCGAAAGGGGGGAGAGGGAAAAGTTCTGCGGGGCGCAAATCGCCGCATACTTGGATTTTTGGGGTTGGCAGCGTTCCGTTTGCGGGCCTATGGTCCGGCCGCGTCCGGCGGGCACGGATGCATGCCTTAACTTCTCACTTGCGTCACGCGACATGCTGAAAATCTATCAGCAGCAGAACGGCGGCCTGAAAGGCGTTGTCCTTTCGGAGGCCGATCCCATTCCCGCCGACGCGGTGTGGGTCGACCTGCTCAGCCCGACCAATGAGGAGCGCCGCAAGGTCAGCGAGAAGGTCGCGATGGAGATGCCGACCCGCGCCGACATGGAGGAGATCGAGGTCTCCAGCCGGCTCTACCAGGAGGACGGCGGCATCTTCCTGACCGCGATGATCCTGTCCAATTCGGAGACCGACAATCCGGTCGCCGACGTGATCAGCTTCGTGCTGACCCAGGACAAGCTGGTCACCATCCGCTACATCGATCCGCAGCCGTTCAAGACCTTCGCGGCGCGCTGCGAGCGCGGCAACGTCAATCCCCAGCGCGCCGAGATGGTGCTGATGAGCCTGCTCGACATCATCGTCGACCGCATGGCCGACGTGCTGGAGCGCGCCGGGGCCGAGATCGAGGTGATCTCCAAGGAAATCTTCCAGCCGCATGAAGACAAGATCATGCAGTCCAAGGACTTCCAGAACGTGCTGCGGCGGCTGGGGCGCAAGCACGATCTGACCGGCAAGATGCGCGAGAGCCTGTTGTCGATCAGCCGGGTGCTGTCGTTCCTCACCCCGGCGATGGACGGCAAGCCCAACAAGGACGTGCGCACCCACATCAAGACGCTGACCCGCGACGTGCAATCGCTGCAGGACCATACCTCGTTCCTCGGCGGCAAGCTCAACTACCTGCTCGACGCGACGCTGGGGCTGATCAACATCGACCAGAACAACATCATCAAGATCATGTCGGTGGCGGCGATCGTGTTCCTGCC